>JAUYTA010000855.1 GCA_030695265.1 Bacteroidota bacterium | reverse complement strand
GCCATCAGGGATGAAATTAACCGCCGCAGAAAAGAATAAACAAGAACTACATGATGGGAATTAAAAATCGTTTAATCGTAATGAACTTCCTCCAGTTTTTCATCTGGGGGGCGTGGCTGATATCTATTGGCGGATATTTAGGTGGAACACTGGGTTTTAGTGGTTCTGAAATCGGTGCAGTATTCTCAACCCTTGGCATCGCTTCATTGTTCATGCCTGCAATCATGGGCATTATTGCCGACAAATGGATCAATGCTGAAAAACTACTCGGAATTTGCCATATAGTAGGAGCGATGCTGCTTTTTTGGGCATCAACAATAACCGATCCCAATGTATTTTTTTATGTGATGCTATTGAATTCGATGTTTTATATGCCGACAATTGCGCTGAACAGTACCGTTTCATACGTCATCCTCGAACAAAAAGGATTTAATGTGGTCAAAGATTTTCCCCCCATCCGGGTTTGGGGAACCATCGGATTTATTGCTGCCATGTGGATTGTTGATCTTTTCGGTTGGAAATCAAGCAACATGCAATTGGTTTTTAGCGGCTTTTCTTCCATCGCTTTAGGTCTTTATGCCATTTCATTACCTGCCTGCAAACCAGTAAAATCAACTCAAAAGAAAACCCTTGCTTCAAGGCTTGGACTGGATGCGCTTGTGCTTTTCAAACAAAGCAGAATGGCTGTATTTTTCTTGTTTGCGATGTTTTTAGGCGCTGCACTGCAAATCACCAATGCTTTTGGCGGTTCGTTTCTCGAAAGTTTTAACCTTACCCATCCCGATACATTTGGAGTAAAACACCCTATCGTACTGTTGTCAATTTCTCAAATGTCTGAAACTCTTTTCATTCTTACCATCCCTTTCTTTCTGCGGAAATTTGGAATCAAAAAGGTGATGATATTGAGTATTTTTGCCTGGGTGTTGCGTTTCGGATTGTTTAGTATTGGTGACCCCGGAAGCGGATTGTACCTGCTTGTTTTATCCATGATTGTTTATGGAATGGCATTCGATTTTTTCAATATATCGGGTTCGTTATTTGTTGAACAAGAGGTTCCTTCATCCTATCGGGCAAGTGCACAGGGACTCTTTATGATGGTGACAAACGGAGTAGGGGCAACACTTGGCGGCTACGGCAGTGGATTGGTGGTAGATTTATTTACCAAAGACGGAATACGCGACTGGCCGACCATTTGGTTGGTTTTTGCCGGATATGCATTGGTACTTGGATTGATTTTTCCATTTGCATTTAAATATAAACACAATAAAATTTAATGAAGCAATATCTTGATTTACTGAACCATGTAATCAACAACGGAGTTGAAAAAAGCGACCGGACAGGAACAGGAACCATCAGTGTATTCGGACATCAGTCGAGGTACGACCTTTCTCAGGGATTCCCGGTACTGACTACAAAAAAGTTGCACCTGAAATCAATCATTCACGAATTGCTTTGGTTTTTGACGGGCGATACCAACATAAAATACCTTCAGGAAAACGGCGTTAGAATTTGGAACGAATGGGCCGACGAAAACGGAGAACTTGGACCGGTTTACGGCTACCAGTGGCGATCGTGGCCAACAACCGACGGCCAGCACATCGACCAGATTACACAGGTAGTGAACAGCATTAAAAATAATCCCGATTCGCGCCGCCATATTGTAAGCGCATGGAATGTGGGCGAAATCGACAAAATGAAACTTCCGCCATGCCATCTGCTGATTCAATTTTATGTGGCCGATGGCAAACTTTCGTGTCAACTTTACCAGCGAAGCGCAGATATTTTCCTTGGAGTGCCTTTCAATATTGCATCGTATGCTTTGCTAACCCTGATGATGGCGCAGGTTTGCGGATTACAGCCCGGCGATTTTGTACACACACTTGGCGATGCCCACATCTACATCAACCACATGAATCAGGTAAAACTGCAATTGTCGCGCGAACCTTTTCCTCTTCCGCAGATGAAAATAAATCGGGATGTAAAAAGCATTTTTGATTTTAAGTTTGAAGATTTTGAATTAACAGGCTACCAGTCGCATCCGCATATTGCGGGAAAAGTGGCGGTATAGAATATTTATACAGATATGATACACGAAAACATCTCCATAATTGTTGCCATCGCCCAGAATTTCGCCATTGGTAAAAACAACAACCTGTTGTTTCACCTACCCAATGACCTGAAACGATTTAAAGAAATTACCACAGGCCATCCGGTTATTATGGGCAGAAACACTTTGCTTTCGTTGCCAAAAGGCGCACTCCCGAACCGCCGGAACATTGTAATTACCGACAATCCGGAAGATAAATTTGAGCGTTGCGAAATGGTATTCTCTATTGATGAAGCTGTGAAAGCCGTAAAAAATGAGTCCGAAGCATTTATCATCGGAGGCGGCATGATTTACCGGGAATTTTTCCCTCTGGCAGGAAAACTATACCTGACTGTTGTTCACCGTGACTTTGATGCAGACATCTATTTTCCTGAAGTTGATTATTCGCAATGGGAAGAACTTGCCCGCGAAGACCTGTTCGACGAAAAGAACGGATTTAATTATTCGAATTTGAATTTAAAGAGGAAAAGCCTCATCCCCAGCCCTTCTCCTATCTAACATTATTGAAGACGGATTTTGTTTCCTGCCTGCGGCTGCTACCGTGTACCCACATCTAATTTTAATTGTACATCATAAACGCACAAAAAAAAAATAATAGAACGCAGATTTTACGCGGGTTTAGAGGATGGAAAGCGGATTAATATTCCAATAAATTGGAATGGATTCAATAAAAGACAAATGGGATAATGGATTGTCGATATTTTATAAGCGTTTCTTTAGAAAATCCTCCCGACTTGTCGGGATTTTAATCAGCCTTAATCCCTGCCTGCGGCAGGCGGGCGCCAGATCATATTTAATCCGCGTTCCATTGGAAATAGAAAA
>JAUYTA010000849.1 GCA_030695265.1 Bacteroidota bacterium | reverse complement strand
TTTTCTCAAATCCATTACACATGATTGTGCAATGTCATTTATGGGCAGGCGGGTCACAAAATCGACAGAAATACCAAAGTTTGCAAGCGAAACAGCTACATTGGCTTCGCCACCGCCAAAAGTTGCGGTTAAACTATTACTTTGATTGAAACGCAAATAACCAGGAGTTGCCAGACGCAACATGATTTCTCCGAATGTAACTACTTTCATCGCTTAATATTTACTATTTATTGATTTACAATTTACTATTTTAAAAAATAATCCAGCATTTCAAAGCACTCACTATCTATACTTTAATTTGACCGACACAACTCCTCCCCTTGTGAGAGGTCGGGAGGCTTTGTCCTTTATGCAATCGATTGCAAATCTACTATTTTTATCAATTTCACAAAGCTCTGTTCGTACCAAAAGACGGGAAAAGTAACTTTTTCTTAAAAATTAAAATAGTTTTTTGCATTGTTGAAACAGATATTCTCTACCATTTGACCCAATAATTCCATGTCGTTCGGAATTTCTCCGTTTTCCACATCATTTCCTAAAATATTGCAAAGGGTCCGGCGGAAATATTCATGACGGGTGTATGACAAAAAGCTCCTTGAATCAGTCAACATTCCAACAAACCGGCTTAGCAAACCAAGGTTCGACAACGCGTTGATCTGTTTTTCCATGCCATCTTTCTGATCCAGAAACCACCATCCGGAGCCATATTGCATTTTTCCAGCGACGCTTCCATCCTGAAAATTGCCGATCATGTTTGCATACAATTCATTGTCCCTTGGATTTAGGTTGTACAATACCGTTTTGCATAGTTTGTCTTCCATGTCCAATCGGTTCAGCAATTTTGAAAGTGGCTCTGCAACCGGCTTATCGCCAATCGAATCAAATCCTGTATCTGGTCCTAATTGATTGTACAATCGTGTATTGTTATTTCGCAATGCACCGATATGAAATTGCTGGGTCCATCCACGGGAGTGATCCATCCGGCCAAATTCGTACAACATGCACGATTTAAACTTTAGTATTTCTCTGGAAGTAAGGCGGTAACCAATCCTAACCTTTATAAAAAGTGCATCAATTTCGTCGGAAGTATAATCGTCGGCAAAAGCGGTATCCAAACCATGATCCGACA
>JAUYTA010000193.1 GCA_030695265.1 Bacteroidota bacterium | reverse complement strand
GAAGGTTTTGATTACTTTATCACAGGCGTTGGTACCGGCGGACACATTTCAGGAGTTTCAGAGGTATTAAAACAGAAATTTCCAAACTTAAAAACTTTTGCTGTCGAGCCTGAACTTTCGCCTGTAATCAGCGGCGGATCTCCCGGTCCACATCCCATACAGGGAATTGGCGCTGGATTTATTCCGGTCAATCTTAAAACAGAATTTCTGGATGGAGTAATTAAGGTTTCGAAAGACGAAGCTTTTGATTATGCCCGTCGCGCTGCCAAAGAAGAAGGCTTATTTGTTGGAATTTCGTCAGGAGCTTCATTTGCAGCTGTTGCCAAAAAGATTTCAGAATTGCCTGAAGGGTCAAAAATACTCACCTTTTCATACGATACAGGTGAAAGATATTTATCCATTGAAGGGTTGTTTTAATTGAACGTATCACTTTTATACAATAGAAAGGCTGGTTATTACCGGCCTTTTTGTTGGTTCATCCGAAAAATTAGAAAGTACGTGTTATCTTTGTAATTAAAGTGAAATATTGCTTTTGCCCGAAAACATAATTTATAACAACTACAATATATGGATCTGGACTTTTTACTGGATTATAACCCGGTTCTATTGGCACTTTTTGCTACTTTGTTCACCTGGGGTTTTACAGCACTTGGATCTTCCCTGGTTTTTTTCTTTAAATCAATCAATCAAAAAGTTTTAAATTCAATGCTGGGCTTTGCAGCAGGTGTAATGATTGCCGCTAGTTTTTGGTCGCTTCTAAAACCTGCAATTGAAATGGCTGATGAAAATGGTTCTATTCCATGGGTTCCTGCTGTGGTTGGTTTTTTATGTGGCGGTGCATTTTTACTGCTCGTTGATAAGATATTGCCTCACTTACACATGGGGCTCTCAACCGACAAAGCAGAAGGTATTAAAACTTCCTGGCAACGAAGCGTACTGCTTGTTCTTGCCATAACGCTTCACAATATACCCGAAGGACTTGCAATTGGCGTTGCTTTTGGTGCGCTTGCAAACAACCCGGATGCAGGTATGCTTGCTGGTGCAGTTGCTTTGGCCATTGGTATTGGATTACAGAATTTTCCAGAAGGTGCAGCTGTATCTATCCCTTTGCGACGTGAAGGGTTTTCCCGGTTAAAAGCTTTTAATTATGGACAATTATCGGGGATGGTAGAACCAATATCAGGAGTAGTTGGCGCATACCTTGTATTGTCAATAACTCCTCTACTTCCTTATGCGTTATCATTTGCGGCAGGTGCAATGATTTTTGTAGTTGTCGAAGAATTAATTCCAGAATCACAATCCGGAAATGAAACAGACTTCTCTACCATTGGAGCTATGCTTGGCTTTGCCACGATGATGATGCTTGATGTCTCACTTGGCTAAATTTACAGGATTAAAAAAAATCAGAATAAACACAAAAAAACAAGCATCAAAAAAAAAAAAAAGCATTGATTCACACCACATTTCATGGATAATCGAATCGCAATCATCGACCTCGGAACCAATACCTGCAACCTTCTGATTGCTGAATATGACAATTCTAATTATCACATTCTTTATCAGGGAAAAGAAGTTGTAAAACTTGGAAAAAACGGAATCGATAAAAATCAGCTGACGCCCGATGGATTGGAAAGGGCGATTCCGGCAATCAGAAAACATCAGGAAAGAATTGAAAATTACAATGTTTCAGAAGTTGTGACCATCGCCACATCTGCCATCAGAGAGGCAACAAACAAAGATTGGTTTCAGAAAGAAATAAAAACACATACAGGGCTTGAATTGCAGATAATTTCAGGAGAAAAGGAGGCTGACCTGATTTTTAAAGGTGTAAAACTTGCCTTTTGCGAAATAGAAGATCATTCCCTCATTCTGGACATTGGCGGCGGAAGCAATGAATTTATCCTGACCAATGCTGGTAGCCCAATCTGGAAAGAAAGTTTTCCACTCGGAATGGCCAGGATCATTGAGCAAATACCTCCCTCCGACCCTATTACTACTGAAGAAATCACAAAAATAAACGACTGGTTTGAAAGCCGGCTTGAACCATTGTGGAATCGGCTGCAAAATGTAACTGTAGGAATGATGATTGGCTGTTCGGGCGCTTTCGACACTTTGGCCGACTTGATTGACCAAACCGATGCCGGAACCAAAACCCGCATCAGGCAGGAAGTAACCATCTATGATTTCAACTTTACCTATCAAAAACTAATTGCATCAACAACTGCCGACCGAATGAAAATGAAAGGCATGGAACCCATTCGTATTGAGATGATTGTCCCTTCTGTGATTTTCATAAAAATAGTAATCGAAAGGTTAAAAATTCACAAAATCTATCAAACCGACTTTGCCCTGCGGGAAGGTGTTTTATACGAGCATATTTTCAACTAAATTTGACCATTCATTTTTAGGATAAAAACTACGCGCATGTCGAAAATATTAGTGATTGATGACGAACGGAGCATTCGGAATACTTTAAAAGATATTTTAGAATTCGAAAAATACCAGGTCGAACTGGCCGAAGATGGGTTTAAAGCCATTGAACTGTTAAAAACAACTGATTTTGACGTCGTTCTGTGCGACATAAAAATGCCGGGAATGGATGGCATTGAAGTTCTGCAAAAGATCGAAGAAATTAAACCGGATACCCCGGTGGTGATGATTTCGGGTCACGGAAATATCGACACGGCTGTTGAATCGATCAAAAAAGGGGCATTCGATTTCATAGAAAAACCGCTCGATTTGAACCGGCTTCTGATCACCCTTCGCAATGCCATGGATAAATCGACCCTGATTACAGAAACAAAGGTATTGCGTAAAAAAGCCAGCAAACGTTTCGATATTGTTGGGAATTCGGCTTCCATTCTAAAAGTAATCGACATGGTTGACCGTGTTGCTCCTACCGATGCGCGTGTTTTAATTACCGGCTCGAACGGAACGGGGAAAGAACTGGTTGCCCGTCGTTTACACGAAAAGAGTAACCGTTCTGAGGCATCGTTTATAGAAGTAAACTGCGCGGCTATTCCTTCAGAACTTATTGAAAGCGAATTGTTTGGTCACGAAAAAGGGGCATTTACATCCGCAATAAAACAACGCAAGGGAAAGTTTGAACAGGCAACCGGAGGGACTATTTTTCTGGATGAAATCGGAGATATGAGCCTTTCTGCCCAGGCCAAGGTGTTGCGTGTTTTGCAGGAAAGCATTATAACACGCGTGGGCGGCGATGCACAAATTAAAGTGGATGTTCGCGTGATTGCGGCCACAAACAAGAACCTGGCACTCGAAATTGAGAAGAATAACTTCAGGGAAGACTTGTACCACCGCCTGAGTGTTATCCTGATTAATGTGCCTGATTTGAATGACCGGGTAGAAGATATCCCGGTTTTGTGCAATTATTTCATTGATTTAATTTGTACTGAATACGGAATGCAACCGAAAACTATTGAAGAGGCCGCCATTGCCGAACTTCAGAAAATAAGATGGACAGGCAATATCCGCGAATTCAGGAACGTGATTGAGCGCCTGATTATTTTGTGTGATAAAACCATTACCAAAGAAGATGTTTTAACTTATGCCATAGCAGGCAAATAAAAAATCAAGAGGATTTAAGTGTGAAATAAAAGGTACTTCCTTTTCCAACTTCACTTTCAGCCCAAATGTAGCCACCTTGTTTTTCCACAAAATCCCTGCTGAGCAGTAAACCCAATCCTGTGCTTGGTTCGCCTTCAGTTCCGGATCTGCTGGTATTATTGTCTATTTTGAAAAGGTTTGTGACCATCTCTTTTTTCATCCCAATACCTGTATCTGTGACCGATACTTCAACGGTATTATTTTCGAATGTTTTGGCGCTGATGAAAACCTTGCCTCCTTTTGGGGTGAATTTTACTGCATTCGAGGTAAGGTTTCTGATAATTGAACTGAGCATGTTTTTATCGGCAATAACTACCAATTTATCCGGAATATCCACCACTATGGAAATTGATTTGTTCCGCGCCGATTGATGGAACAATTCTGAAGATTCTTTCAGAATATCATTCAAAATAAGTTTCTCAGGATTAAAAGCAATTAAACCACGTTGCATTTGCGACCATTCGAGCAGGTTGCCAAGTAATTCGAAGAGATTCGCAGCTGAACTTTTCATGGCTCCGGCCATTTCCTGAATCTCATTCAGCGTAAATGATTGCAGTCCTTCTGCCATTAATTCAGTCAATCCCAGGAAAGAACTTAATGGTCCTCTGACATCGTGCGCGATAATCGAGAAAAATTTATCCTTTTCGGAATTGATCGCCTGCAACTCTTCATTTTTGACTAACAGCTCCTCATTTTTTTGCTTCAATTCAAAGGTTTGTTCCTCTACTTTTCTTTCCAGAATATGTTTTTGTTGTTCCAGTTCATGTCCCCTCCATTTTATGAAGCTAAAAATGAGTACAACAAAAGCAATTGACATAAGCGAATAAAACCACCATGTGTTCCACCAGGGTGGACGAATGGTAAACGGATAGTGGTATTCATTGCTCCAAATTCCTTCACTATTCATGGCTTTTACCTTGAATTGATATGCACCCGGTTTAAGGTTGCCAAATGACACATCGGTCCGGTCAGTTAAGGAGCTCCAGTTTTCGTAAAGTCCCGCAAGCTGGTACTGATACTTAATTTTAGAGTTTTGTTTGTGCGAAATACCAATGAAGCTAAAGGTCAGAAAATTGTTATTGTATGCCAGACTTAAATTTTCAGGCTGATAATACCATTTTGAGACATTGTTAAATTTAAAATCCGCTATCCTGACTCCATTGCCCAGTAATAAACTGGTATCCATCTTATTTTCAAGGACGATCCATGGAATATTTTTGTTGAATAGCTGAATATTCGTAAGCTGAATGTTGGGTGCAACAGTGTCATGCACCTCCGCTTCAGGATAAATGGCCGTCAAACGGTTGCTGGAACCGATCCAAATGGTTCCCGACCGATCTTCAAATAAAGCGCCTATATTGCATCCAATACCCAAAAATCCATCTTCATAGGAATAGCTTTTAAAAAGGGGAACTTCCGGTTGTGCTGATTTTTTCAGAAACTTTCCGGGTTCAATTATATTGGGGCCTAAACGTGTACCCATCCAAATTCTTCCATGTTTATCTTCAAACAAGCTGGTGATATAATTATTGGTCAAACCTTCCTTTTCAGAAAACGTAGTAAAGAATTTGCCATCGTACCTGGTGATCCCAGCCCCTGAAGTTCCAAACCACA
>JAUYTA010000837.1 GCA_030695265.1 Bacteroidota bacterium | reverse complement strand
TACTACATTCACGGAATACTGAACAATTTTCTGGATACCGATAAACTCTCGGTGCCATTTTGGGGATTTACTGCCATTATCGTGGCCATTGATATTTACACCCGAAAAGCAGCTCAGGCTGAAACCCTTCCTGAAAATAAGGCATAAAAAAATGGCCCGACAAGCAGACCATTTTCCAAATTTGAATAAATTCCTATTATTTCTTTACGCGCTCATAATAAGTGCGGTCGCGGGTATCGATTTTAATAATATCGTCGTCATTGATAAACATCGGAACCATAATTTCAGCGCCGGTTTCGATGGTTGCCGGTTTAAGCGCATTCGAACTGGCTGTATTTCCCTTTTCGCCTGCCATGGTTGATGTAACCTGTAATTCTACAAAAGGAGGCAATTCAACAGTCAGCGGAGTTTCGGTATCTGCATGAATGTTCATTTCCACAATTTGTCCTTCTTTCATCAGATCAGCATTTTCAATCAACTCTGAACCAATAGAAATCTGTTCGAATGATTCAGTATTCATGAAATTATAACCGGCTTCATCCTGATATAAATATTGATAAGGGCGACGTTCGATCCTTACCTGGTCAATTCTAACTCCTGAATTGAATGTGTTTTCAATCGTTCTGCCTGTTTTAAGGTTTTTGAGTTTCGTTCTCACGAAAGCCGGTCCTTTACCTGGTTTAACGTGTTGGAAAGAGACTATCTGAAACAACTGTTCGTTGTATTCTATTGTCATTCCGTTCTTAATATCCGCTGTTGTAATAGCCATAGAAAATTTTTAAGTAATTTCAAATCGGGTGCAAAAATAAAGAAATATTGCTGAATCAGAATTTTTCCTTCTATTTTTTCAAATATTTCACTATCAACATATTATTGTTTGGCCAATTGATCCATCCCATTTATTTTATACGAAATCAATTCACATTTGAGTGACCCAACCAGTAAATTAAATTCAGCATAGATCGGCAACCGGCTTTCGTCTTTCGTAATATAAATCTTCAGGTCGTCCGAACTTTTAAAAAGTTTCCCTTTTGGCACTTTTGGCGAAACAACGTAACATACCTTTTTACCAATTTTTGTATCAATGGTTTCAATTCCCAGATACTCCAAATGCATTATAAACAAATCATCACCATGATATACAGGTATTTCAACGTTTTTACCTGACAGTAAATTATCGAAAAAGTGGTTTTGCCTGATATAAAAGAAAACACTGACCATATCGTTTACATTATCCGGAACCTTTTTTCGACCAGATTTTATACTGAAAAGCGAATCATTCTCATGATCGTAGGTCACCTCATCATAAAACCGGTATTTTTGTTCCCTGACATTACGTATCGACTTCACAGGCAGGTAATTCTGAGGATTGACCCAGCTTTCGTACACATCGTTCACTTCGTAAATTTTATCCACAAGTCCGATTGTTCTTCCCCTCAAATGGTAATGAATGGCAGGCTTCTTGTTTAATTTTACGTTCTGCGCAGTAACGGTCGCCTTCCCTCCATGTATAAATCCAAACCGAAGCAGGTATTCCATTTCTTCAATTGGCTGGGCGATTGTCCTCAGGACAAACACCAGCAACAAACTCACAATCATCGTAATTCTCATCCCGGCAGGTTTTTCTTGGAAACAGTAGCTACAAAATCCTTCAGATAGAAAGGTTCAAAATAAGCAACGTCTTCAAATTTGCTTTTGTTGTACAATTCCCAGGCCAACTGGCACATGAATTTTGCCGATGCTTCTATTTCACTAACAAACAATGCATTGGGCGCTTGCAATGATTGTCTGCATTTTTCCGCTCCATTGCCGAAAAATACAACCTGCTTCTCTTCCAGTTCTTCGGAAAGGAATGTTTCATCTATAATTTCGGCACTGATCGGCTTCAATACCGAACCATCTTCATTGTACAACATCGAAAAAACCTCCATTCTTCGGGCATCAATCATCGGGCAAAACAACGTTGGTTTATCCTCCGGAATATTGTAATCTTTTCGGTTCAATATAACATGTTGTGTCATGGCCTCAAGCGTACCAATAGCAATGAGCGGAATCCTGCGGGCGAAACAAATCCCCTTTGCAGTTGAAACCCCGATCCGTAAACCAGTATATGAACCGGGACCTTTACTAACAGCCACCGCCGATAATTCATCAGGTTTTATATTGTTCCGGCTTAACAGTTCTTCTGCAAAAACAGTTACCAGCCGGGCATGATTTTGCCCTTCTTTTGATTCTTTAAGATCAATCAGTACTCCATCAACAGTAAGTGCAACGCTGCATACTTCAGTGGAGGTTTCAATTATAAGGATAACGGCCATTTTAGATCTATTAATCCGACAAAATTATTCATATAAACAATACTCCCGCAGTTTTGTGCAGAAGAAAATAAAAGAGTTGAAATTCAGCACAAAATATTTTTTTTTTGAACTATTTGCACAAGTCCGATCATTTGTAGTATTTTTAAAAAATATTATCAGAACCAAAATTCAGATGTATCATACCGTTATTATTGATGATGATCAATTGGCCCGGAGAGGTTTAAGACGTATTTTAGAACAGAATTTTCCCGAAATAAAAATTCTTGGTGAAGCAGATTCTGTGGCTTCGGGAATAAAATTGATTGACGAAGTTGATCCTGATCTTGTTTTTTTAGATATTGAAATGCCTGACGGAACTGGATTTCGTCTTTTGGAACAAATTTCTGAAGTAGATTTTAAAGTAGTATTTACTACATCATACAGTGATTATGCTATCACGGCCTTCAAGTATTCTGCCTTC
>JAUYTA010000188.1 GCA_030695265.1 Bacteroidota bacterium | reverse complement strand
TCGAATCGCTGACCCTTCCGCTACTGGTATTGATTGAAGTTCCGATTGACATTTTCGGGGCTTTCCTGGCCTTGAAAATAGGCGGTGCAGGCATCAACCTGATGTCGCTGATCGGGATCGTGGTGATGAGCGGTATTGTAATCAACGACTCGATCCTGAAAGTGGAAACCATGAACCAGCTTTACAAGCAAGGAATACCACTGATGCGGGCCATTGTTGAAGCAGGTCATAGGAGGTTGCTTTCTATACTAATGACAACGCTGACAGCTATCCTGGCTTTGGTGCCAATCTTGTTTACCTCCGGCTTGGGCGCCGACCTACAAAAACCCCTGGCTTTGGCAGTAATCGGCAGTATGCTGTTGGGTACGGTTGTTAGTCTGTATTTCGTGCCGTTGTGCTTTTATTATTTGAAAAAAACACATTCAAAGATTAAATCGTAAAGGATGTTTAAATACAGGCTTCCATCTTTTTCTGTTCTGATCATTTTCATCTTGTTGATGATTGTGGGGGTAAGCTTGCTGCCGTTGCTCAATGTGCAGTTAACGCCTTCGCGTTCGTTGCCAGGATTATCGGTGAGCTACTACTGGCCCGATGCTTCGGCACGGGTAATCGAGCAAGAAGTAACTTCAAAGTTAGAAGGACTGTTCAGCGGGGTCAAAGGCATTAAAGAAGTTTCATCGGTATCATCGAAAGGTTATGGACGGATCAGTCTGTCGTTTAAAAAAACGGTTAATTTAGATGCCGTGCGTTTCGAGGTTTCATCGCTGATCAGGCAAGCCTATCCCAATTTGCCGGAGCAGGTTTCGTTCCCCGAACTTTCGATGAGCGCCAGCGGGCAGAACACCAGTCCTATTTTAACCTATACCTTAAACGCCAGCGCCAGCCCGTTTTTTATCCAGAAATACGCCGAGGACCATCTGGTCCCTAAACTATCGGTAACACCAGGAGTTAACGGGGTGAAAGTCTTTGGCTCCACTCCTTACGAATGGGAAATTCGTTTTAACAACGAACAGGCGCAACTGTTTGGCATTCGTTCGTCGGAGATTGCACAAAGCGTAACCACGTTCTTTAACGAAGAATATTTGGGACAAGGATCCATATCATCCAAGGGAACGGAAACCATCACGGGGTTTTATCTGCGAAACAACAAGTCCGACAGCATTAACTGGCGCTCGATCCCGGTAAAGAAAGTGAATGGCCGCGTGGTTCATCTGGGCGATATTGCCACCATTAGCTACAAAGAACAACAGGCTTCGTCATATTTCCGGATAAATGGATTAAATACCATCAACCTGGTTGTTTACCCTGATGATAATGTGAATAACCTAAGCCTTGGTAAACGGGTTAAAGAAAAAATTGAAAGCTTAAGTGCAGAACTTCCGGCAGGATACTCCCTGCTATTAACAAATGATTCCACGCAGTATCTGAACAAGGAACTGAATAAGATCGGGCTAAGGATAGTATTCTCTCTGTTGATCCTGCTGACATTTGTTTTGCTTATCAGCCGCCAGCTTAAATATCTTTTGCTCATTACCGTCAGTATTGTTGCCAACCTTGTAATTGCATGTATTTTCTATTATGTGCTGGGAATCGAAATTCATTTATACACACTGGCCGGAATTACCATTTCATTCGGGATGGTAATTGATAGCAGCATCATTATGATTGACCACATCCACCACCAGGGAAACCGAAAAGCTTTTTTGGCCATTCTTGCTGCTACATTAACAACCATTGGCGCTATGAGCGTGATCTTTTTTCTGAAGGAGGAGCAAAAGATTAACCTGATCGAATTTGCCCAGGTAATTATTGTAAACCTAACGGTTTCATTGGTAATTTCCCTGTTTTTAATTCCCGCTTTAATGGAAAAGGTAATCCTGAAAAAGCAGGGATCACGCAGATCGTTCCGAAGAAAACGCGGGGCGTTCCGGATTACCAGGGTTTATGGACGGTTCATCAGGTTCAGCAAACGATATAAATGGGCTTACCTGGTATTGTTTGTTTTGGGATTTGGTCTGCCGGTTCAATGGTTGCCCCAAAAGATCGAAAAAGAAGGAACCTGGGCCGAATGGTATAATAAATCGGTGGGAAATGCCTGGTTTTCAGAAAATATAAGGACAACTGCGGAAAAAGTTCTGGGAGGTTCTCTTCGGCTCTTTTCCGAGTATGTATTTGAAAGTTCGTTTTATTCAGAACCAAGCCGGACTACACTTTACGCACGTGGAAAAATGCCGGAAGGTTGCACGGTACAGCAATTAAACGATGCGGTTATGATAATGGAGAATTTCCTGAGCAAATTCGATGAAATTGAATTGTTCCAAACAACAATCACGGCATACAACAATTCGTCAATTACCATTCAGTTTAAGCCCGATTATGAATTCGGTTCGTTTCCGTACTTTTTGAAAGAAGAAATTACTTCAAAAGCCATCAGCCTTGGGGGAATGGACTGGGACGTTTATGGCGTTGGCAGGGGTTTCTCCAATTCATTAAATTCAGGATACAAAAACAGCCGGATTATTCTGGAAGGGTATAATTACGACCAGCTTTACAGGTATGCGGAGCAATTAAAAAGCAGACTGGGAGAAAATGAGCGTGTTAAAGAAGTTGAGATAAGCGGCTCATCGGGTTGGACCGTGAAAACACTTTGCGAATATGCCATTGTCTTTAATCACGAAGGATTGGGGCTGAATGAGGTTGAAATCATACAGTTTTATTCGTTTCTGAAAGATAAAGTGTATAAGGCCAATCTTTCTCCGGTTTATGCCAATAACGAACTTCAACCGGTTTCTTTGGTTTCCGATTCGTATGGCCGTTTTAACGTGTGGGATCTAAATAACCGACCAGTTTCTATCGGCGAAAAACAATTTAAATTATCCAGTTTTGGTGCTATCGGCAAACAAAAATCGGGCAATGATATTCATAAAACCAATCAGCAATACCAACTGGTGGCGGCATACGATTTTATAGGGCCTGGGCCGTTATCTAAAATGGTACAGGAACGGCACGAAAAGGAACTTTCAGATATTTTGCCTCTGGGCTATTCGGTAAAACAGTACAATCAGAGAGGCTGGGACAAAAAAGATAAGAACCAATATTTTCTGATCCTTTTGGTAATTGTTATTATTTACTTTATTTGTTCCATTCTGCTTGAATCGTTGTTGCAGCCGTTTGCCATTATTTTTATGATCCCCATATCATTTATCGGGGTTTTCCTCACATTCTACCTGTTCGACTTTAATTTCGATCAGGGTGGCTTTGCTTCGTTTATTCTTTTATGTGGTATCGTCGTAAATGCCGGATTGTATATCATCAACGACTACAATAACTTTTGTAGGACAAAAGGAGTAAAAAATAATTTAACACTCTATCTGAAAGCGTTTAATCACAAAATAATCCCTGTTTTTCTGACCATTATTTCAACAGTTTTGGGCCTTGTACCCTTTGTCTGGTCGGGACAGAAAGAAGTCTTTTGGTTTGCCTTTGCCGTTGGGGCAATGGGAGGATTAATCTTTTCTATTGTTGCAATCTTGTTCTATTTGCCGTTGTTTATTCGTTTCAACAAAAAATCCTGATTGATAACCAGAGAATAGCCAAAGGCGAATGAGAATCTGTTAGTCAGAAAGTTGTAAAAGCTTCGCCTAAAGAAATCCACCAGCTTACATTTTTGTATGATGCAAATTTGTATGATGTATTTGTATCAAAATCCGAACACATGGAAAGATGCAGAACCGGTCTCCGAAATCAAAACTTCAAAAAGGGTCGGAATTCGGGCGAGTGGGCGAACAAACTTTGGAGATTTTACTCTAAAATTTGAACTATATGTTTATTCCTGAAAAAGTGAAAAGGTAACCCTCACTTTTGAATTATTTTTATCATATTACGTATGTTATGAAACATGTTTTTATAACATGCTTAATAACAACGTGTTACAAGCATACAAAAAAAAGGCGTGAAATATATTTTTTTATCTGTAAAGGACTTGTTAAATTAGCTCAATCAACAAAAAAACCAACCAGCTATGCCCATAAACAAATTTGTTTAACAGGCCGCACCGGGTTACATCTCCCTGCCATGTCTCGAAAACCTGCCGGATACGACCCGCCGGTGCGGCCAAAAGTTGGACTTTCCTTCTTTCAAAAACGGGTCAGCCTTATGTGGTAACATACACGATACTGCATAAAAGGTGAAATCGGGTTCGTGAAAATAATAAATTGATTAAAATTTCTGGCGGTAAATGTAAAGAGTATTGATAAAAATTGAAAAGTAGTGATAGCCAACAATAACGTTGATTTGCTACCACCTTCAAATTCATTAATATAGAACACGCGTTGCCGATTGACTTTAATCAAAATAAAAAGCAAAAAAAATCAACCATGAAAAAAATAATTCTATATCTTTTAATTACAATACCAATTTTTTCTTTCGCCCAAAATGAAAAAGTAACATGGGATTACCCGGTAAAATCAGGTAGCGAGGAATGGAAGACATTAAAAAACCAAAAGGAAAAACTTGCTATATGTCAAATTCCAGAGGAAATTCTTAAAAATATTTCAACATTGGAACTAATGGAAATATGTTTTAAATATCCTCTAATTTATGATGCCTTAACATTTCATACTATACAATTTGGTATGGATCAATTAAGGATTAATTTTAATGGGTTTGATGAATTAATGAAACGGGACAATATTGCTGATTTATTAATTTACAGATATTCCAACTTTCATCCAAAGGGGTATAATAAAAATTGGACTGATATACAAAAAGGATATTTTTCATTAGAGATAATTGTGACGGAAATATTTTTATCCCAGGATGATGTAATTAGTAAAATGACCTTGCCCCAAAAGAAAGAATTGGTTCAGCTATTATTGCTAAAACAAGCAGAAAAAGAAGACAAGGAGATATATGATAGAATGAGCCATATATCAATAGGGTTTGCTCTTGCTAAAATTCTACGAAGTTCCGGTTTTTCGATGGAAAAATATACTAAGGAAACCAAGGCCGATATTGAAGCATTCTCAACGCATGGTAATTTTCAAAATACTCAAATTCTGCCTTATCTACTTGAGAGTGCGAAGGAATTCACCTTAAAATATTAGTATTATGAAAAAATATTTATTAATAGCTTGTCTGTTTTTCCTTTTCACGTTCTGCAAAAAGGACGAACCCAAAATATGTGGATGCGAAGATCCAGCGACTGAAATTAACTGGTTAAAAGATCTGATAGCAGAAGCAGAAACAGATATCACCGGTCGTTACAAGGGGACAATCTATTTTGAAATAATTGACAATGAGCCTCTTTTCTTTGTGATGATGCTGTTAGACACCACTAATGGTACAGTAAAACACTGGTTTAAATGTAATGGAGAGAAACTGCATTTTAATTCAATTGGTGAAGAACCAAGGGATATGAAATTTAACCATGTAATATATACAAATATCAAAATTAAATAAAAATGAAAACAATAGGAATTATAATCTTAGCAGTCTTCTTTGCTACTAATATATTCGCCCAGGACGTTCAAGTCAATGATGTCTCGACACCGCGAAACAACACTGTTAATTCATGGATAACGGAAGAATCATCAACTACAACTAGAAAAACATGGGACAATTACTATAAAAACACTCGGCCTAATGCAGCTCAAATTAAAACTTATGACGGTTACAGTTCTTCAAGACGATTCAATTGCCACAGCTATGCCTGGTACATGAGTCAAAAAGCACTTGAATTAACAAATCCCAGATGGATTGGGTATTACTCAAACAATACAGATGAACATATTTACTGGGACGATGGAAGCTATATTGAAGTGGCAAGCGAGACCTATCCCGGAATGGTACGCTGGGCCTCCGGTGATCATTCGGCAATAACCACATCTACTTCAGGAAAGTGGAAATCAAAATGGAATGAATTTCCACTTTTCTTGCATAATTGGGACGATACTGAATATGGCACCTCAGATCTAAAGTACTATACTTCATTTAGAGTAGATGGCCCCCGATATGTCTGCAACGGCAGTAACGCCACATTTACAACCCCAGATTACGTCAATTGCACTTTTAGCTGGACATACGATACAAGCTTATTAAACGAGGTTTCTGGCCAGGGCACAAAAAACTTTTTAGTAACGCCTAAAAGTTCTTCTGTATCGGGTTTGGGCGGGGTGTACCTTACATTAACCATTGGCGCACCAGTTAACAAAACCTATTCAAATTCTAAATACATCGGGGTAAACATGCCTCATCCCGAGGATTTGTCCTATAGCATTTATACATCCGGTGGAACACCAGTTTCGTATATGTGTGCCAATACCCATTACCATATATACCTGACAAATAATTCAGGCTGTTCGCTCTCGAATTATACATGGTCGGTGCCATCAGCCTGGTCAACCAATTACACCTGGGGCGATATGATTTCTGTTTATACCAATTCGACTCCCGGCGGAATGGTTGAAGTTTATGCCACCACCTGTTGTGGTGTTTATACAAAAGTAAAAATCGGATATCTGGGTAGTGGTTATTGCGGTGGTTACTATGCAATGAGTTTGTCTCCTAACCCCTCTTCCGGTGAAACAACATTAACCATCGAACCGACCTCAGAAGACGTTATTTTTGACGAAAATACCGAATGGGAGGTTGAAATATTTGATCAGCGTCAGATGCTAAAAGAAAAAAGATTAAAATTGAAAGGCAGAGATCAGAGAATTCAAACTTCGGGATGGAAGTCGGGTATTTATATTGTACGGGTTAAATACAAGGACGAAAACCTGCAAGCTAAATTAGTTGTGAAATAATCTCCCAGAAGATCTTTTAACCAGTGCGCACTTCAATGAAAATTAAGAGAAGCTGTCCATTTATTTGGACAGCTTCTCTTAATTTTCTAAACCTCTTCAGTAAAAAATCCTAGTTAAACTGCATTTTAAATCCATAGCTAAAGAAATCCACCAGCTTACATTTTTTGATGGGACTCTTAATCTGGCTGAAACGATTGCTGTTGAAAGAGGGTTGAAAATTGTTGTTTTATTTTGAAGGGATCATTTTGTTTGGTCAGCCTTCATATTTTTCCTGGCAAAAACCTAGTGCTGGAACCAATATGGGTTTTAATTACATTTCTTCCGCAAAAAATCAAGGAGAGCAAGGGCCTTGTGAAATTTTCGCCGCCATTGGCGGTATAGAAGCTATGAGCCAGATCTATTACCACAAGCCATCCTCTGTTTCGCCTTTTTTGGATTTATCAAAAGCTGAAATGTATTCAGAGTGTCGGGTTATGATCCGCTTGGTGCAGCGCCTGCCGACATTGAAAACACACTGAATTATTGCTCGTTATGCCTGGCATGCATCTTCTTGTGAATGGTATTTTTATTTACAAAAATGTCAAACAACACGTTCAATGTATAAAAAATAGCACTAAATTTATTCAGTAAAATATACCGTACTTATACAAAAAACTAATCAGCTAATGGTATGAAACTCCCTTATTGTAAGTTTTTCCTTTTTATTTTATTTACTGCCTGTATTATTTCCTGTGAGAAAGACCTTTTCGAGAAGGACTTCGGAACGTTTATCGATGCGCGCGATAACCACGAGTACAAATGGGTACGCATCGGCAACCAGATTTGGATGGCCGGAAACCTGGCATACGCCCCAACAGTTTGCGGCCCGACTGCCGATTGCGGAATATATGTTTACGATTACCAGGGAACCGGGCCTTATGCCGAGAACTATGTCCTATACGGCTGCCTTTACAATTGGGAAACAGCACAAAAGGTTTGCCCCGATGGCTGGCACTTACCCTCCGACGAAGAATGGATAGAACTCGAACAATTTCTGGGAATGCCTTTTAAAGAATTGGATAGAGAATGGGATCTCAGGGGCGAAAACGAGAATGTAGGAGGCAAATTAAAAGAAACCGCGTTCACTCATTGGAATAATCCGAATGCTGGAGCAACCGACGAAGTAGGCTTTTGTGCATTACCTGGAGGTGGAAGTTACGACCGATTTGTTGGAATTCATAATGACGCTGAATTCTGGACTGCCTCACAAAGGGACAATGAAAATGCCATGTATAGGGCTTTGTCTGCTAGTGAAAAAGGAATTTATAGATTTTATGGAAGCAAATCGTATAGATTATCAATCAGATGTATAAAAAACTAACTTATGAAAAAATTATTCTTTTTACTGTTTTATTTTGAAGGTATTATTTTGGTTCTACATCAATGCCCCCAACCCACTGCAAATATCCATTAATGTTGTCCAATCTTATGCATACCCTCCAATTTTAACTGGTGGCGTTTGGTTATTACGCACAAATTCAAGCTATTACATTTATTTAAATAATAGTTCCGGGTGTTCAACGTCTAATTATCAATGGAACATTCCGTCAGGATGGACATTATACGAACAAATAGTTTCAACTATTGTCATTTCTATAACATTTTTTAAACTCCACAAATAATCCGATTTCTTATTAACTATTTAAAAACTCTAATCATTAGCCCAATGATCTAAATATTAAAAAACTAATCGAGCCATAGGAGGCCTTTCTACTACCTATACTGGTCGCAGTCCGTACGGAAGCCGACCACTTCGAAGCCGAAAAATCAGTATTCAGGGCCGAGAAATCTTAATGGAACGATGTGTTTATAGCCAATTTCCGTGAAACGATTCATCCGATACTGAATGAATTTTACAGGATCAACACCAGGGAAGATCTGCAAAAACAAATTTGGCTGGTTGAAGGGCTTGCCGGAAAAGCCTACGACGATCTGGCCATGGTCAAGACAGAGATTGAACGTGGTTTCAGTTCAGCTTCCGAAAGATCAGAGTGGATTCTTGCCAAACTCGGGTTTAAGACACAGAAACCTCACCGGAAGGAACTGCCGACTGATAAACCCAATGAGACAAACGGGTAAATGGGACATGGGTAAGTACCAAGGACATGCGCCCTTTTTTTGGTCAATATTTTGTTGCACGCAACCTGAGTAAGAAACAATAGACCTTTTAATCAAAACCTCTTCAACAAAAAATCCTGATTGATAACCAAATAATACCCAAAGGCAAACGAAAATTAACCTTTCCTCCACGGTTCCATGACCCGCTCCAGCGCTGCCTGTCCCTGCATCCACGAAAGGAAAACGCCATAGTTTGTTACAGGAACGCCAACATGACGCAAATCGCGCAGGCGGGCCTGCAGTTTTTGGTGACTGATCATGCAACCGCCGCAATGGATGATCAGTTTATACTTTTCCAATTCGCTGTTCGACTGGAATTCCCTGCCAAAATTATGATCGACGATTACGCCCGGAAACAGTTGGTTAATTTTCCGTGGAATTTGTACCGTGCCAATATCTTCGTTGATCCGCGAATGGTTACAGGCTTCGGCAATCAAAATCTTGTCGCCGGGTTGTAAATTATCAAGGGCTTTAATTCCTTCATAAAATTCAGAAATTCGCCCTTTGCTCACATAATTGATCATCATGATCGAAAAAGTGGTCAGCATGATATCCGGTGGCGTCCATTTTGCCATGATGTCCATTGCCTGTGAGTCGGTAATAATGGCTTTTGGCCTACGACCCAGGCTATTCAGAAAAGCATCAAAACGATCTTTTTCCGGCTGCGGGTTTTCGCTACGGGCGACTCCTAAATTCATCCGGTAAGATACCGGGAAAGCCCAGTTTCGCGTAATGTATTCCTCGGCCATTGCCTGTGGCCTGAGGTATCGTCCCGGAGGAGTTTCTTCATCCATGGGAATATTCAGAACATAAAACTGATCCTTTTCAACGAAAGGCAGTAAGTCTGTTTTCTGAAACTTCGGATCATAATTGTTGATAATAAAGTTCAGGAGCGACTGTCGGAACGAAGCGTCTATTGCAGATAAGGTAATAGATGGAATAAATTTTAACAAAGGAATCTGCATTTCAAGTTCATTGAGAAACTTGTTGTCTGATTTTTCAAACAGGTTGTAAACAATTAGTATTTGCTTGTCAAGTTCACGTGCTTCGTCAAGTATTTCGTTTTCAGATTCAAATATCCGCGTTGACGGATCGATGACCAATAAAATAAGATCACATTCCTTCAGCACGTTCATCACCTTTTCCCTTTTTTTAGCGCCGAGCAGTGTTCCTTCATCCAGGCCAGCCGTATCGAAAAACTTTACAGGCCCCAGGCCATGAATTTCCTGAAGGGCAATTTTTACATCGGCAGTAGTGCCGGGAGTTGAATCGGTAATGGATGTTTCCTGTTGGGTCAATAAATTCATCAGGCTACTTTTGCCTGAATTCATTTTGCCAAAAATCCCTATGTGTTCACGTTCGGTCAGCATGTGCGTAAATTTTAAAACTTCTTCAGCAAAAAATCCTGATTGATAACCAGATAGTACCCAAAGGCGAATGAAAACCGCGTAGTCAGGAAATCGTAGAGGGCTTCACCCTGAAAGGCAAATTCGATGTCTTTCAGAATCCGGTGTTTCATCATATAATTGAAAGCAACCTGCGAGCGGTCGGTTTGCGAAAGGGCAATGTCGCGGTCGGAAATCGACATGTAAATGCGTTTTCCGTAGGGCGCTATAAACTGGTAAGCATTCCAGTAATCAAGCGAAAATTTTCCTAAACGGGTATCTCCGGCAACAGTTACCGAATAACCATGCCCTCTTTTGTATCCATAAGGTGCCGGGCCATCGGGACAGTCGTAACCAATCCAGTGCAGGTTCAAGTCGATGTCTTTCAGGAATCCATCGCCAACATTGAATTGCGTTTCAAGTCCGGTGGCATAATTTAAATCGGTAACCACCCCCAATGGACTCGAATCGATTTCGCCGCCCATGTGGTAAATCAGAACTTGCAAGGGTATGTGAATTTTGAGCCCGGAATTGGGGAATATTTGTGCGCGGCCACTCAGCCCGAACGTAAAATGCTCCTGGTATGGATCGCCGCGTAAAATAAACTGTTCCCAACCCATCCAGTTTTGAAGTTCAAAGTATTTCGACTCATACAAAAACTGAACGCCTTCGCGTGGCGCATCGGTCATGATCCGTTCGGGTTCCCAAAGTTGTTTCACCAAACCCTGATTTTGATTCATGTTCAGGTTTCCAAAAACAACTTTCATTTTATCGAACATCTGGTATTGGGCCGAAAACCAGGGACGCACAACAGTAAAATCATCGCGGCTGTGGTAACGCAAAAAGTGCCCGCCAACATCCAGTTTCAACTTTTCAGAAAAAGTGTAGCTCAACTTTGGCCGAATCCATGCGCCCGTCCAGGTGTAACCATCCACAATATCGCCCATATATTCGGTATTGTGGAAAAAGCTCATACTCTCGAAACGGAAATTCAATTCTTTCACCTCTGTGGCATCAAGGTTTTTGTAATGATTGTTCAGATCAATCAGGGTTTGAGCCTGAAGTTGGGTTATTGCAAAAATCAGGAATAGTATGTAGAAGAGTTTTTGCATGAGTTTGTAATTTAAGGCCCCCTCCAAACCTCCCCTAAAAGGGGAGGCTTAAGAAAGGCGAATTCGACATAAATACTATGCCCTGGGCTTTCCCCCTTCGGGGGAATTAGAAGGGGGCTTCAAGATAAACCGATCGTACAAAAATAACAGAACAACCGCACTTAATGCCAGCGAGCTGAAAATAATCCAGATGGATTGCGGCTGATAACTTGTCCAAAGAAAATCGGTCAATTGCTGCTGACTGAAGTTCATCTGCCGGGCTGCTTCGTTGAAATAGTCTGTTTTGGTAAACGATCCGTCCACTATTTCAGGAATGGTTAAACCGCGTTTGGCAACTTCTGCTTTCAGTAGAAAAAGTTTATCGGCAATTTTTTCGTAGGGTGCGCCTGAAATAAAACCTGCAATCTGATGGCCCAATGCAATGGGCAAGAACGATGAACCCATGTACAAAGCCTTTTTATCGGGAGGCGCAATACTGCCAACGTATTCGGTATATTTTGGAGAACTGCCCATTTCGCCCAGGCTAAAAATCAACAATCCCAAAAGAATGATCCATCCGTTTTGAAACGAAAACATCATTCCCAGTCCAACGGCCAAAACAAATATGCCGCCCATCATGGCATTCAGTGGCCTGAAACGCATCACAAAAGCTGAAACTACCAATTGGAACACAATGATAAAAAAAGCATCCATGCTACTCAATGTCAAGGCAATGCTCCCGGGATCGGAGCCGATCAGTTCGGCCAGCCATGGCGAAAATGAATGAATTCCGTTGTAAAGGGTTGCAGTGTTTACCCAATCGACTACAAAATTCGGAAATGAATAATAAAGCTGGTTGAAAGCTGCCCAGAACAACGACATGATCAGTAAAAACATGCTGTACCGCCAGTTGATGATGGTCTGAAAAATATTTATAAATGGCTGAAAGATAG
>JAUYTA010000807.1 GCA_030695265.1 Bacteroidota bacterium | reverse complement strand
TGAAAAGAAATCAACATAAAATGTTCAATCAATTACTCGCAAACGCATTGCCTTATATGCCCCAAAAGCTGATCTGGATTTTTTCCAAACGCTATATTGCCGGCGAAACAATTGAAGACGGGCTAAAGGCTTGCCGCCAGTTGAACCAACAGGGAATTGAAGTTACCGTTGATTTACTTGGCGAATTCATCAAAACCATCGAACAGGCTGAAGAGAACAAAAAACAATACATCGAAATTATCGAACGGTTTACTTCCGAAGGAATTGTTGGAAATTTTTCGCTTAAACCTACCATGTTTGGTTTGCTGATTGACAAAGAGGTTTGCCTGGCCAATATTGAAGAGTTGGTTAAAATTGCTGCAGAAAAGAAAAGCTTTGTTCGCATCGACATGGAAGACTCGCAATGCGTGGATATTGAAATTGAGCTTTACCGCAATCTTCAGCAAAAATATCCGGCCAATGTTGGTTTGGTTTTGCAGGCATACTTGCGACGGACCAAAAATGATTTACAGAATATGAGTTCAATTCATTTAAACGGTACTCCACTCAATTTCAGGCTTTGCAAAGGAATTTATGTGGAACCGAAACAAATTGCATTCAAATCGTTTGAAAAAATACAGGAACACTACATTGATGACCTGAATTACATGCTTGATCATAACATGTATGTTGGAATTGCAACACACGACAAACAACTGGTTGAAAAAGCATTTGAGATTATCAGGGAGAAAAAAATTGACAAAACTAAATATGAGTTCCAGATGCTATACGGTGTCACCCCCGAACTCAGGAGCAGTATTGTACAAAAAGGACATAAAATGCGTGTTTACGTTCCTTTCGGAAAAGACTGGTTTGGGTATTCGACCCGTCGATTGAAGGAAAATCCGAAGATGGCTTCGCTCATTGTAAAAGCACTTTTTTTTAGGGGTTAATTTTAGGGGTTATTTGAAAGGGAGGTTCTGCAAAGGCCTCCCTTATTTTTGTTCAAATGTTGTTCTTTTAAATAAATAATAAGCCGGAATTCCTGTAATAACTGTCAGTAAAGCTATTGATGATTCAACAGGTCTTTCAAGATAAGCCAGAACAAGAATACCGACTCCGGTTGCTACATAAATTATCTGAGTAAATGGAAATCCTGCCATTCTGGTTGCCTTTGGCTGATCTTTTCTTAATTTGAAAACACCTATTACAGTCAGTATGGGAAATATACCCAATGCGAATCCCATATAGGTCAGGATTTGTTCGAATGTTCCGGATAGGGTAAGGACGATCGCGATGACAGCTTGAAGGGCAATTGAATTGGAAGGAACCTGAAATTTTGGATGGATGCTGGCAACCGATTTGAAAAACAGTCCGTCATTTGCCATGGAATAATACACTCTTGGCCCGATAATTATAAACGCACTGAGTGAAGAGAAAA
>JAUYTA010000804.1 GCA_030695265.1 Bacteroidota bacterium | reverse complement strand
CATTTGGCAATGCATACAATAATCAATGATAGTTTGCCAATGTTTTCGAAACTCGTGTTTTCTAACCCTGATAAAAATTCGGAGGATGATGGTTTTTTGAATACCTACGAAATTTACAATATGAAACTAAATGCCCGGTTGGCAGTTTTAAGCGCATGCGAAACCGGTTCGGGTAAACTTCAGAAAGGGGAAGGGGTAATGAGCCTGGCGCGTGGGTTTATTTATGCTGGCTGTCCTTCCATTGTGATGACCCTTTGGCAGGTTGAAGACAAGTCGGGTGTCAATATTATGTCGAATTTTTATTCCTATCTGTCGAAAGGAAAAAGGAAGGATGTTGCTTTGAGGATGGCAAAACTGAAACACCTTGAATCATCGGATCCTTTGACAGCACACCCGCATTATTGGTTGGGATATGTTAATATTGGTGATTCAGAACCTTTATATACAAGCAATGATATTTATTTTGTGATTTTTCTCTTTGTTGCAATTTTAGTTGTGTTTTTTGACTGGTATTACCGCAAAAAAAAGCCCCGTAAATTGCGGGGCTAAACATGTTTTTTTTTCTTTTATACGATTATTTACCGCTTAAAATATTCTTGTATTCCAAATCTTGTTTTACGCTCTTTATAAGGTATTCCTTGCAACTGAACTTCCGCTTTTTGGCATATTTTTCACTTTTGAAACCCATCATCTGAGCAATGGTCTTTAATGGCACTTTGTCGAAATATAGTTGAAGAATTTTCTGACAATCCTTTCCAAGATTTGCAAAATGTTTTTGGTATAATCTGTACCGGTCATTTAAGTCAGTTACTTTTTCAAGACTATCATCGTAAATTTCATCCTTGAATTCATGATTGTCTTTGATGCTTTCTTTCTCAATTTTACGTTTCTCTAATTGTTTGAGCCATAAAAAACGACATATAGAGTATAGGTAAGTTTCAAATGTACAATCCAGGGCTAACTCATTTGCTTTGAGTTTTCTGTAAATAATTATAATTGCTTCCTGAAAGATGTCATTTGCATCATCATCGTCACCATTATTTTTTTTGATGAAGAAATTTATTTTTGAATAGAAATTCTTATAAATGAATTGTAATACAATGGTATCATTTCTAAGAATTCCATTTAGAAGTTCAAGATTTGTGTAATCAGTCATCGCAAAAAATTAAATCGTTTAAATGGATTTAAAAACATCTCCTAAAGTTTGCTTTTTCAAATTTGGATACTAAAAATGTATATAAATTGTGGAATTTGCAAATTATTTATAGTGATTTTATTTTTACGCAATATTAAGCGTTTTTTTTGAAGGTGAAATTGTTTTTTTGATGGAGGAAAAATGATGGATTGTGGTAAAAACAAAAAGGTAGGTTGAATAACCTACCTTTTCTCTCTTAAACTAACTAACCTAACTAAACCTAAACTTATGAAAAAAAATGTACTACAAATGTAAGCCACATTTCTTATAAATTGTGAAAATAATTGTTAAATGATGTTAAAGTTATTGTGACTAAAAAGTCGGCTAAATGTTACTGAGCAACAAACATATAAGTAATACTTCCTCTCTGTATCAACGGCGCTTTTGTATCAGCATTAAATACAGTACGTTCGGCTGCCTGGGTAGCATATTCGGTCAACATCGGATCATTTGAATTCTTAACCGGTCTGGCCTGGGCTTTAATTACTTTTCCTGAGCGGTCAACTTGTATGTCAACTTTTACTTCGCCGCCGCTTTTTGCCAGATAAACCGGAATTGGCAACCTTAAATGAAACCTGTTTTCAAGGAAATAGTGAATATTACTTTTTCCTGAATAAATTACATTTTTAATTGAATCTGGATCTTGTCCGTCAGTTGTAACTTCGGGCATCTCATATTTTTTGATGGCAGGAATTTTTTTCGACAATTGTTTGTTCACATCGGCCACCATTTTTTTTGCATCTTCTATGTCGCGGTTGTAATTGTCGTCAAAAAATTTGTCCCTTTTGGATGCATCGTTTTTTGCAGCGTCATTTACAGCGCGGTTACTGGTCGATTGTTGAATGTTTTTCATTGATTGATCAGAGGCAACATTCTTTTCCAGTTGCTTCTCCATTTCGGCTTCAGTAATTTCTTTTTCATCATCCGGCAAGGTAAAATCAAGCAAAATAGCTTCTTCCGGTTGGATTTCAACATTCAGGCTTAACTCGGCCACCCAAAACCCGGTCACCAAAAGGATATGAAATATCAGGGTTCCCATAACCCCGTACACATTTTTGCGATATAGTTCTTTAATCTTCGACATTATGGCGCAAATTTAGTAAAATCAGGTCGCCATGGATTTTAAAGTTCAAAAAATCGGATCGAAATATATTATTCAATGCAGAAGTTTTCAGATTGAAATAGTATTTGATGTGTTGAATTGAAATAAATAAATAAATTTAGAAATTGAAAATGGTGATACCGACTTTATGAGATTCGTTTGGATAACTTTTTTGTTGCTTTCTGCTTTGAACCTTGATGGCATGGAAAAAATCATGCTCAGAAAAGATTCAACAGGCATCAATATAATTAGGAAAGATCCTGAATTGTTTTACGATAGCCTTGCAGTGAAGGCCAATCGTCACCGGTTTACCAAAATGCTGTATGATTATCTAATTAGTTCAGGCAATGATTCGATTAATAAAAAGCTTGAGTCGTATGAATACTACAAGAGCTTTGAGAAAAAGACCATTGGTTCAATTGAAATAAAATCGCTGGAAGTTTTTGGACCGGATTTCAATGATACTTCTAAAATCACCAATGTTTGGGTTGAAAAAATGGCCAATAAAATGCATTCGAAGTCGAATCTTAATGTAATAAGAAAAAACTTGTGGATAAAAGAAGGTCAGACCTTAGACCCTGATCTGATAATGGACAATGAACGGTTGTTGCGCAGCTTGCCATACCTTAAAGATGTTCGATTTATAATTAAACAAAGAACAGAAAATGATCAGATAGTTGATCTTTTGATATTAACCAAAGATGTTTTTTCATTTGGTATTTCAGGATCACTTGCAAATATTTACAAGGGCGATATAGGAATTTACGACAAAAATATTTTAGGTATTGGCCATGAAATTGGCATTACTCTTTTTGGCCATCTCGAACAAGAACCTCATTTGGGCATTGAAGCCTATTATGCCATAAACAACGTGAAAGGAAACTTCATAAACTTCGCTGCCGGATATGCCAATAATTATATCAGAAAAGGTTTATTTGTTTCTTTTGAACGTGATTTTTTGCGGCCTCAGTCAGTTTATGCCGGAGGACTTAATTTTACAAGAAATTTCAGGTCGAATACAATTCCTTTGAACGAAAATGTGGCAGGAGATTCACTGAATTATTTATTTCTGGATGCCTGGTATGGTCGCCGGTTAAAGCGGGTTGTTAATCCAAATGATACCCGCTTCCAAATTAACCTTTCAGGAAGAATCCGCTATGCTTCGTTTTATGATCGGCCGCCGCCTGATGCTGCCAACAACCAGTTTTTTGCAAACAGTACATTTTATCTTGGAAGTGTGAGCTTTTCGCAGCGTTCGTATGTTCGCGATTATCTGGTTTACAGCTACGGAATTACCGAAGATATTCCGAAAGGATATTTGCACGAGCTGGTTTTTGGATTTGATGACAATGAATTTGGAAACCGTTGGTATTCTCACCTTTTTTTATCGACGGGCAACCTGTTTCAGCGAAAACCTTTTTATTTATATACTTCGCTGGGTTTGGGCAGCTTTTGGAACCATAACGGAGTTGAACAAGGCATGTTTGATGCAAAGCTCAATTTTATTTCACCATTGTTCGAACTCTGGAATACAAAAGTCAGGCAGTTTGTAAAAATGAATTATACTCTAGGGATTAACCGGTTTGAAATTGAAAACCTTTTAATCAGAAACAATTTTGGTATCAGAGGCTTTGGAAGCCGCATAGAAAGAGGAAAGCAGCGATTGACCCTAAATGTGGAAAGTGTCTTTTTTCAGAATAAGTCGATCCTGAAATTTCAGTCAGCATTGTTCTCGTTTATTGATATTGGAATTGTTGGGCCAGCCAGTGAATCGATTTTCAAACAGGATTATTTTGCCGGTCTTGGCGTTGGTGTACGCATCCGGAATGAAAACCTTATTTTTAAAACAATACAAATACGACTGGCCTTTTATCCAAATCATCCGGGCAACGTTCATGCAGTTGGTTTTATAATAGATGAAGTGAATAAATCGAGGTTTTATACTTTTCAACCCCGCGGGCCTGAACCATTGAGGTTCGAATAATTACGGATTAACTGAATAAACTCATTATTTCTTCTTCGGTAATGGCATTAATAGGATTGTTTGAACCGATGAATTTATCTGCCAGAGCCGATTTTTTCGATTTCAAAGTTTGAATTTTTTCTTCAATCGAATCTTCAGTAATAAAACGGTAAACGAAAACTTTTTTATCCTGACCAATGCGGTGGGCACGGTTGATGGCCTGATTTTCAGCTGCCGGATTCCACCATGGATCGATGATAAACACATAATCGGCTGATGTCAGGTTCA
>JAUYTA010000802.1 GCA_030695265.1 Bacteroidota bacterium | reverse complement strand
TGCATTGGCGCCAAAAGGTTTATCGTGGCCGATCAGATTTACGAATCGTTCAAAGCTGAATTTGTGCGCCTGATGGCGGCGGCGACTTTCGGCGATCCACTCGATCCGCAGACAACCATTGGCCCGCTGGCACGAACCGATTTGCGCGACGAACTGCACCTGCAAGTGGTGAAAAGTCGTGAAATGGGCGCAACCGTTTTGCTTGGCGGTTATATTCCTGAAGGCAATGCACCGTTTTATCCGCCCACCGTTCTGGAAAATGTGGTCCCCGGAATGCCAGCTTATCACGAAGAGTTGTTTGGTCCGGTAGCCGTGCTATTCAGGTTTAAAACCGAAGATGAAGCCATCCGTATTGCCAATGATACTGTTTTTGGATTGGGCGCCGGAGTTTTTACTGCCGATATTCAGAAAGGCAAAATGCTTGCAGAGAAAGGACTTGAAGCTGGTTGCGTGTTTGTGAACGACTTTGTAAAGTCAGATCCCAGGCTTCCGTTTGGCGGAATCAAGGAAAGTGGTTTTGGCCGCGAATTGTCGGCAGTTGGCATTCGTGAATTTATGAATATCAAAACGGTCGTCGTGAGCATTTATTGAACCACATAGGCACATAGAGCACATAGTTTTTTCTATTGTGCTCTATGTGCCTATGTGGTTTGTTTTATTTTTTGACTTTTCGGAGTGGACTCAAGTTTTTGAATTTTAAGATATTTTTTGAGAGATAATCCGGGATTACTCCCCGTATTTCAGCAAAAATTCAGGATTAATGGCCTTGAAACTTAACCGGCCTGCATCGAAAGTTTCGTTCGATAACACGGAATAACTGATTTCATTTAACGGTCGGATCACAATACCCTCAGCCCAAGCATCCGGACAAATTTTACTTTTAATTGTGGCCATTCTGACGATGGCGTTGATATCATTTTCAAGCTCATAATCGGTTGAAACAATTGGAACTGTTGATAATTCAAGCTGATTCATTAAATCGAAAAACGGCTCAAAAGGAAGATATTCAAAACGATCAATATCGAAAGCATTGAAAAACAGCATGGTCTGCCCCCTCAATTTCAGCTTGTTACTTTGAATGCCTTCGCCAACCAATTCGCCCTGAATAGCGAAATTGCCATTTAAGGCCCGCAACTTGTTTTCAATATCCATCTCACGTGCCACTTTCCAGAAGCTATTTTCCTCATCTTCCAATAGTTCAAGGTTGCGGCTGCACACGCCAAATTCACCCTTGTTGATGAAATAAGTTCCGGAACTTCCGTCCACTTTTTCTGTCACATAACATTTTGTGCCTTTGTATTTGTCCAGAACATGCTGTAAAACCTGAACCCGTGTTTCATCAGTTTTAGGAATAAAAGATGGAAATCTGCCTTTCGCAATTCCGGATAAGCAGGCAGGTATCGGCGGTTCATATTTTTCAATGCCCAATACTTCGGTGCAATCCACGTCTTCCGCAATTTCAAAATCAGGAGGTAAAATTGATAGTGGAAAACAAATCCCCTGCGAAATTTGTCCGCGAAGCCGTATGGTTCTAACCCGCATTCCCCGTGGTTTTAGAAACTCAAAAACAGGCTTATCGGGCATCAAACAATCAACCTCGCAATACACGACCAAATCGTCTACCCGAAATTCGCCTTTCTTTACCACCAACTGCCAACCCAAAACAGTAGCTTTTTCAATGGCATCAGCATTTTCGATGGGTTCCAACGCTTTTATTTTCTGAATACTTGCAAGTTTTCTCATGGCTTATTTTTCCTGAATTTAAAGTTCACTAATATACGAACAATCACCCCATTCCCAGGTTTTCGTGTACCCCAAATTTCAACCTCACCAAAAAATTTGTAGTTTTATGCCAAATT
>JAUYTA010000800.1 GCA_030695265.1 Bacteroidota bacterium | reverse complement strand
TATTTGGCATTTTCCGTCAGTCAGTTGTGGTCATTTATTGTCATTCTGTTGTCATTCTCTGGCAACTTAATGACTACCAAATGACAATTGAATGACTATTATGACATTGGGAATATTACGGATATCCATAGAATAAATAGTAACTTTGAGTCCGTTTAAAAAATAATTCAGGAGGAAAAAACCATGATCAACGCAATAATACTCATCAACGCCGAACGTACAAAAATCAATTCAGTAGCCGAACAACTGGTAAGTCTTCAGGGAATTAGCGAAGTTTATTCAGTAAGCGGCCGCTTCGATTTGGTGGCTGTCATCAGGCTTCCCCATGCCGACGATCTGGCTGAGTTGATCACCGAAAAAGTAACCAAAGTGGAAGGAATCACCAAAACAGAATCGATGGTTGCCTTTAAAACACTTTCGAAAAACGACATGGCCAGTATGTTTGAGTTGGGCAACTAAAAATAAGCAGCAATAAAATTTGTGTTTCGCGAAATGTTCTGAATTTTAAACAAAACGCACTGACCGACTGTTTATCAGCTTACAATTAATGAAACAGTAAACAGTTAAATTTTTTATCATGAAACAAACATTTTTTATTGCACTAGTTGGATTAGCATTGGTTATTTCGTCGTCATGCGGCAACGCAGCCAACAAACCAGCACAGGCTGTAAAAGCCATCGACAGCGTTTTTCCTGAACTTCCGTATGCATACAATGCGCTCGAACCAACCATCGATGCGAAAACGATGGAAATTCATTACACCAAACACCACAAAGCATATTACACCAATTTTCTGGCTGCCATCAAGGAAACTCCTGCAGCAAATCTTGACCTTAAAAGTCTTTTTGCTGAAATAAGCAAACAATCGGCAGTCGTAAGAAACAATGGTGGAGGTTATTATAACCACATGCTTTTTTGGGAAAACATGTCACCTACAAAAACATCTCCTTCAGCTAAATTAAAAACAGCCATCGAAAAAGATTTCGGCACAATGGACAAATTCAAGGAAGAATTTGCCGGTGCAGCTAAAAAACAGTTCGGAAGCGGATGGGCATGGCTGGTGTTGGGAAGTGACGGAAAACTTTTCGTTTCATCAACACCAAATCAGGACAATCCATTGATGGATGTTGCCGATAAAAAAGGAACTCCGCTTTTGTGCCTCGACGTTTGGGAACACGCTTATTACCTGAAATATCAAAATCTCAGGGCTGAATATGTTGATAATTTCTGGAATGTTGTAAACTGGGATGCAGTGAGCAAACGTTTTGACAACAAATAAACAGCTGAATTTAAAATATTGAATTTTGTGAGCGGGTGACATCAAGTCATTCGCTCACTTGCTTTTAAATATTGGCAGTACCCAATTTCTTCGAAATAAGTAAAGTAATTACCAAATCTTTGGGTTCGTATTTAGTACCGAATTTGGGATATGGTTTTACATCTACAATTTGAATGGAAAATCCGCCAGGTTCCTTTTGCTGGTCTTTTAAAACCGAATGAAGTTCGACGATCGTTCTGTTTTTATTGCCAATCCACTCACCGTTTATCGCAACTTCGCCAGACCAGAAACAAACCACCCCTTCCGGACAGCGCGAATCGTTTATTTCGTTTATCTGGAAAGTGTACTGCCCATCGGATGAAGTGTAAATTTGATTGATGCGAAAAATCGATTCCGCACCAACTGTAAATGTTTGTTCCAGAAGGTTTTCTTTGCAACCCATTCCGGCGAAAAGTAAAAAAACCAGTAAATATTTTATAGCAAGGAGAAGTTTCATATCATTGTACTTTGGTTTAGCAATACCAATAACAGGTTATTCACGTTGCGTAAAGTTATAAAAATATAGATTGTGAAGATCGGAACTATTGATTTGGGGGAAATGCCGCTGTTTTTGGCGCCAATGGAAGATGTAACGTACAAGTCGTTTCGGTACATGTGTAAAAAATACGGTGCCGATGTGATGTACACTGAATTTGTTTCGTCGGAAGCGCTGATCCGCGACATTGAGAAAACAAAGCAAAAAATGACACTGTTCGATTTCGATCGTCCGGTGGCCATCCAGATATACGGCCACGATATCGATTCGATGGTTGGGGCAGCAAAAGTCGCCGAAGAATGTCAGCCGGATTTTATCGACATCAATTATGGCTGTCCGATGAAAAAGATTATTCGGCACGGAGCAGGCGCAGGCATGTTGCTCGATCCTGATAAAATGCAGCGAATGACCGAAGCCATTGTGAAAGCAGTGAAAATACCGGTTACTGCTAAAACCCGTTTGGGCTGGGATGAAAACAACAAAATTATTGTTGATATAGCCGAACGTTTACAGGATGCCGGAGTTGCTGCACTGGCCATTCACGGACGCACCCG
>JAUYTA010000791.1 GCA_030695265.1 Bacteroidota bacterium | reverse complement strand
TCTTAGCGAACCCATCATCATTTCATGCATTTCATAATCATAAATACGGGAATAAAATTCCTTTGCGCGTTCGAAATTCAGCACCGGAATTTCAAACCAATTGATTGAATTTTTCATCTTTTCCATGGTCATTATTTTTTAAGTGTGAACCTGATAACAATTACGAAGTTGACTGGGTTTGGTTCAGGTTAAACTCATGGTATTTTTATATAATATATTTATTTGGACGATTTTTTCAGGTACATTCATTTATCTTTGTGGGCATTCAAAAAAAAGCAAGCTATGAGCGAACGTCCTTTAATTTTAATTACCAACGACGATGGGGTAACAGCAAAAGGTATCACCGAACTTACCGAAGTAATGCGCCTTTTTGGCGATGTGGTGGTGGTGGCGCCTGATAGTCACCGCTCGGGAATGTCGAATGCAATTACGGTTGATCACCCGATCCGGGTAACCAAAACGGTTGACGAAGAAGGATTTCAGGTTTATAAATGCACCGGCACACCGGTCGATTGTGTTAAGCTTGCTTTTAATCAGTTGCTCGACCGAAACCCTGATTTTGTAGTTTCCGGCATCAATCATGGTTCAAATTCCTCCATTAGTGTAGTTTATTCAGGAACGATGGGCGGCGCTTTGGAAGGCTGCATCCACGGAATTCCGTCGATTGGTTTTTCATTGAACGACTACGATCACGAAGCAGATTTTTCGCGCGCAAAAATATATGTAGCCCGAGTATTTCAGCAGGTTGCCGAAAATGGCCTTCCACCATTTGTTTGCCTGAATGTGAACATTCCGAAAGGTGAAATCAAAGGTATTCAGGTGTGTCGCCAAACTTCAGGAAAATGGGTGGAAGAGTACGACCGGCGCACTGATCCGCATAAACGGGAGTATTTCTGGATGACCGGATATTTTAAAAACTTCGAGGTAGATGTAGCCGAAACTGACATTACTGCACTTGAAAACGGATTTGTTTCAATTGTACCGGTAAGTGCAGATATGACTTGTTACCAGACTTTTGAAAGTATGAAAAGCTGGAGATTTTAACATGACCATTCGCAAACGAAACCGCTTCGACCGGATACTTACAGGATGGTTACTCGGAACTATTGTGCCACTGATCATCTTTTTTGTTACTTATCAGGTGAAATACAGCGAAATAGAGTTCATGGTTTTTCTAAAGAATATGTGGAACAT
>JAUYTA010000784.1 GCA_030695265.1 Bacteroidota bacterium | reverse complement strand
GGTACGGACCTGCCAGAAGATCAGCAGCTTTCAGGAAAATAGCGGCACGATGGTGCCATGCCATTGAATTCCATTTTTTACGGGCCATCATTGCAGCGTCAATGGCCATTTGAACATGAGAGACATCGCCCTGGTAATAATACCCGAGCGTGTGTTTAATTTCGTGGGGCGGTGAAATACGGATCCGCCGATCGGTCGTAACTTCTTTACCTCCAATGATCATTGGTAATTCAAGCTCTTTTGAACGTAAATAGTCCAGCATTTCCTTTAATTCGACTCTCTCGGGCGACCCTGGTGCATAACTTTTTATGGGTTCGTTTTTTGCAACCGGAATATTGAAAAATCCTTTCGACATAGCTTTAATTTATTATTTTAAAAACTTGGAATTCGATTTTTCAAAATTATAGGTTTTGACTATTTTAATTCCTAATAAAAATCACCTTTAAAAAATCATGAAAATACGCTCAAACGTGTTTGGAAATTAAATTTTACTATATTTATTGCCTCAATAAATCTGAATGGTGATCGCTATTTCATGCTAAAATTTATATCAAACTCTATTGTTGGCCATTTTCATGTTGAAACCAAAAACGACATTCTGAAAATAATTGGTCTTCACGTGTTTATTATTCTGGGTATTTTATCCGGACTAATAATGTTTATTAAGGATTTAAGTGGATTTTCTGCCTACCAATGTTTACCCGGCGATATATCAATACTGATTATTTTTGGGCTTGCTTTATACGGACTACGCAATATACGAATCAGTTGGGCAGTCAATGTTTTTTACTTGATTCCGTTTGCAGCCTACTTTTTCTTTATTGCAAAAAACTATTCAATTTTTCCGAATCATCTTTCCGTTCCATACACTTTGTGGTCATTAATCCCATTCCTTCTTTTCTTCCTGATTTTTGGCAACGACAAAAAAAGCATATCTCTTTTTTACCTGCTTTCTTTTCTGACTTTGCTTTTTCATACTTATTTGGCCGGGCTGACAGATTTATTGTTCGTTTTTAAATGGGATGTAGGATCCGGCTATCTGAATCCGTTTATAATTTTAACCGCTTTTTACCTTATAGTACTATTAATTGCCTGGAATTTTCAAACCATTTTGAACGAACTCAAGGCACAAAATGAAAAAACTGAAATTCTTATTAATCAAACAGTGCGGACTTTGTCTCAGGGTTTTTTACTTCTTGAGGTTGGCAAAGACGAATTCGGAACACCTACCCATTTGATCGTCAGGAAAACCAATCCTGCTTTTGAACGGCTGTTTAAAATTACTTCCCGCGAAATAAAAGATCAAAAGGCAGATGATGTATTCCCTAAAATATTCAGGGGCGCTTTCGACTGGAACAAACAATATCTCAATTCTAAAAAAAAGCATTTTTCATTTTATATCGACCATCTTGACAGGTACTATGAAGTAGAAACATTTAAGCTTACCAATGACCAGATTGTGAGCCTGTTCATTGATGTTAGTGCCAAACAAAAGATGATTATTGACCTGAAGGAAAGCAAAAAACGGTTTCAGGTTTTGCTCGAAGCAATTCCTGATATCTTTTTTATTATTGACAAAGATGGCATATATGTAGATTTTGTATTTAAAGCAACCGAGGC
>JAUYTA010000775.1 GCA_030695265.1 Bacteroidota bacterium | reverse complement strand
GCCTCGTCCGATAATTTAGCGATTTCGTCTAACTCTTCAGCAACTCCAAATCAGGATGAAAAATCAGGAAACTTATTGTGGTTTTTGTTCTTTTCTTTTTTGGCAGGATTGGCTGCAATTCTTACTCCGTGTGTGTTTCCTATGATTCCGATGACGGTTTCATTTTTTATGAATTCAGGAGAATCAAAATTCAAATCGCGTTTAAACGCTGTTTTTTACGGATTTTCAATTATTCTTATTTATACGGTTATTGGTACGCTGGTGTCTGTAATTTTTGGTCCGGGAATAGCCAACTGGCTAAGTACACATTGGATACCTAACCTGATTTTCTTCGCAGTTTTCATGCTGTTTGCATTTTCATTCTTCGGAATGTTCGAAATCGTTTTGCCAAGCTGGATCGTAAATAAATCAGATCAGCAAGTTGACAAAGGTGGACTTTTGGGTTCATTTTTCATGGCATTGACACTTGTTCTGGTTTCATTTTCATGTACCGGGCCAATTGTAGGTGCAATACTGGTTGAATCTGCCGGCGGTCAGGTCTTAAAACCCATCATCGGAATGTTTGGCTTTTCACTGGCATTTGCTTTGCCGTTCACCCTTTTTGCCCTCTTCCCGGGGTGGCTGAACAATCTGCCCAAATCTGGAGGATGGCTTAATTCAGTAAAAGTGGTACTTGGTTTTCTCGAATTGGCTTTGGGCCTGAAATTCCTGAGTATTGCTGATCAAACATACCATTGGGGAATACTCGACCGCGAAGTTTATTTGGCATTGTGGATCGTTATCTTCGTCCTTTTGGGATTTTATTTACTGGGAAAACTGAAATTTTCGCACGACAGCGATGTGAAATTTGTGACAGTACCCCGTTTACTGATGGCAATCGTCACCTTTTCGTTTGTCGTTTACCTGATTCCCGGCATGTTTGGCGCACCGTTAAAAGCCATTTCAGGATATCTTCCCCCTCAGTCAACACACGATTTTGATCTGCACAAAATCATTCGTGATGAAATTAAACTCGCGGCTCCCGGAAATTCAACTTCAGGAACTTTTGGAATTGATCAGGAACTTTGCGACAAACCAAAATTTAGCGAATTCCTGCATCTACCACATGGACTTGAAGGCTACTATGATTACGAACAGGGAATGGCATGTGCCAAAAAATTAAACAAACCGGTATTCATAGATTTTACTGGTCATGGTTGTGTAAATTGTCGCGAGATGGAAGCCAATGTGTGGTCGGATACACGCGTTTTAGAGCGGTTGAAGAAACATTTTATAATTATCGCACTGTATGTCGATGATAAATCGACCTTGCCGGAAAGCGAATGGATTACATCGACTTATGACGGAAAAGTGAAAAAGACACTTGGCAAGAAATACGCCGATTTCCAGATCAGCAGATATGGTGTGAATGCTCAGCCATACTACGTATTGCTCGACACGAACGAACAAATGCTGGTTCAGCCAAAAGCCTATGATTTGAATGCCGACAACTTTGTTGAGTTTTTGGATACTGCTTTGGCTGAGTTTGAAAAAAGAAAGTAAAAGCCTCCCCCTTCCCCCTCCCAAAGAGGGGGTAAAAAGGGTTATGGAACATGATTGAATAACTATATTTGTTCACTCTAAAATTGATTTTTGATTACGAATAATGATTTTTGATTTGTTTGTAAATCGTAAATCTTTTAATCGTAAATCTAATAAAAAGGAGAGCTGCCGGAGTGGTCGATCGGGGCAGACTCGAAATCTGTTGTCCGCCAGCTGGCGGACCGGGGGTTCGAATCCCTCGCTCTCCGCTGATAATGTTCATAATCAGTTATTTACTGGCAATACACCCAATTTTACACCCAACAATGTAAGGTTGGATGTGTTTTTAGTAACACATATTCTACAGACCATTCTTGCCCAATAAGCTTAAATATTCCCTCGTTGATTACAGTTCGCAAGTAATATTTACTCAATAATGACGCATATTTTTATTTTTTCAGAAAAGGAAATGGCAAATTTCGGGTATGATGATGATGTGCTGTTGAAATGGGAAATAACTGGCACCGGGAAGTGTGTGGGCAGTTATTCTCATTTCAATAGCATGATGAAACGATCAATACAGTTTGACTAAAGCGACAATGATCGGGAACCGGGGGTTATGTTATGGGGCAAACACCTCGCAGGTAAAGTAAGTGCAAAAGCTGTAGCCGTGGGTGAGGAAAAGTGTGGGTGTTGTGGAACGAAACACTTACACGTGGGTTGCTGAAGCTGGTGAGGTGAACGAATGAAATAGTGAAATGAGGTACGAATGGAACGGTTGAATGAGTGAGACGAACCGGCTGCAAGCATAAGGCCAAGCGCGATTGATCATTTATTTTTACCTGCACCATTAAAGGGTGGTGGGGATTTTTGTGGTTTACACCAGCAACAACAATATTGATTAGAGAGTTACTGATCGAATACTGAGAGTGTGGGCGTAGGTTCGGTGAACTTCTTCTCCCTTCATTGGTTTTCAGTGTATAAATATGATTTTTAAGGACGTAAAGGGTTTGAATGAACTAATTTTGTTATTTTTGAGGCATGAAAACTTATTCCAGAAGCGATATTGAAAAAATTGGGAATGCAATTATTTATTTTGCTGAGAGGATTCCTGATTTGTCGAAGACAAAGCTATTGAAGCTACTGTACCTTCTTGAAGAAACATTTGCAAAAAAATATCAGTTGCCATTTCTTAACCTGGAGTTTGAAGTATGGCAAGCCGGACCAGTAGCACGGGATATTTTTATTGATTTATCCGACGAACCTCTTTTATTAAAGGATTATATCTCTATCGAAAAAAGGTCGGATTCTACTTACATTAAACCTATTACCGGTTTCTCTGACGATGAATTTAGTGATAATGAGATTGATATGCTTGACTTAGTTGTTGAACATTTCGGATCATTAACTGCTACCGACTTAGTGAAACGGACACATCAGAAAAATTCAAATTGGTACACTATCGCGAAAAGTAAGGGATTGCTCGATTTATTTGAGAACCGGTTGACCAACTCTTCTGATGAAAAGATTGATCTGACCTGGTATCTGGATGAAAAAGGCAAGGAAACCTTTGTCGAACAAAACCACTTCAATCAGTTACTCAGCTATATTAACGATTAAGGATGTACACGCCCGGAAATATTTTGTATTTCACTCCTTTTTATTTTCCCAATGGTGGAAAGGAAAAAAACAAATATTTTATTGTATTGGCTACAAATCAGGAAAACACCTTGATTGCAACCCTCCCAACGAGTAAAGATCACATTCCTTCCAACATTGAGAAAATTCATGGATGCCTTGATTTGCCCGAGATAAATTTCAACTGCTACTATTTTGAAGCCAATAAACCCATCACCGAAAGCGGATGGGGCTTCCCATTAGAAACCTACGTTTATGGGCCACAAGTTGCAGAATTTAATAAGACTAATTTCGAAAATATCTATTCTGTTGAGGAGATAGATTATGAAATTGTGGGTAAACTAACAGCAAACGAGTTTACTGCCATTAAAAATTGTGTACGGAATTCCAGAACCGTTAAACGAAAAATCAGAAGGGCATTGGGCGCTAAAATCTAATTTTTTCTATTTATCCAAATCATTCTAACCATTTTTCGATGGCATAGTTCATCGGAAAATCCAATTTTAAAGCTTATGCTTTGATCTCAATATTCTAAATTCGATCCGGTGTCCGCCATAGATAACCCGCATTCGAATGGGTATATTGTCGGTGACCAATACATTATTCTTCTTTCTTCTTTCAAGTGTGAAGATGATGTTCCGTTTTACATTCATGAGTGGGTGTAATTATTTTCACACCCAAACATACACCCAATTTTGTATAAATGTGAAGATATTTTGAGATATTTTGTTTATACTAAAATTAGTTTAGTGTTCTTGTTTATAGCGTTTTAAATTTCCATAATACTTAATGAGGGTTCAAGAGAAAGAGCCTCGCTCTCCACTGATTCCTATCGGGTCTAAATTAATTTCAGACACTTCTTCAATATTGTCATTTCCAGACTTAATTTCTTTACTTTGTCGGATACTTCGACATTTTTAAATTTCGAACCTGACAAGTGGAAAAATTCTTACATACCGAAAAGGAATTGGTGAAGAAGCTGAAAGAGGGCGATTCGTTCGCTTTCGAGGTGCTTTTTTATAAATACCGGAACAAGGTAAAGGGTTTTGCCATCAGGTTAGTTCCGGCACAAATCGATCCGGAGGAAATCGTTCAGGAAGTGTTTGTAAAACTTTGGCTAAAAAAAGAGGCAGTAAATCCGGAGAAAGATTTCCAATCCTACCTTTTCTCGATTGCCAAACACCTGGTTCTTGATCACCTGAAATCGGCAGTGAACC
>JAUYTA010000772.1 GCA_030695265.1 Bacteroidota bacterium | reverse complement strand
TTCGTTACGATGCTATGATTCCTGATGTGTTGAAAGTTCAGAAGAATCTGGAAGATAAATTTGTAGCATATACGCCAAGTGTTGACATGGCTGCTCAAAATCTTTGGAATGCCGGAAAGAAAAAGGAAGCGCTTCAGTTTTTAACCGATTATTCGGTCAATCAGGCGAATGGAATGACTCAGGAATGGAAGAAATTATCACAATACCTTATTGTGAAATTTATTGATGGAAACATCAAGAAAGAAAAAGATGGCGTTTTTGAACGTTCAGAGACAGGAATGCCGGTAAATCCAAGCCAGCCAGGTTATCCTGAATGGTGGAAAAAAGTAATTGTTGACAGCACCGGCGATCATTTGAAAATGATTGGTGCTCCAGGTCATTGATTTTTCGGAAATATTCTGTCATTTTGTTGAAGTTGCGAATGGAAGTGTGAATAATTTTATTATTTTTGCGCCACATTTCAGCAATCTCTTACTCATTGATTTGATGTAATATTGCCACTAAAACTTATAGCAATGGATTTAATTAAAGTAGCACAAAACGCGTTTGCTGTTGAAACAAAAGAACATGCGTCTTTTAAAGCAGGTGATACAATCACTGTTCATTACAAGATTCGTGAAGGTAGCAAAGAACGTATTCAGAACTACCGTGGCGTAGTTATTCAGGTAAAAGGTGAAGGAGTTACCAAAATGTTTACCGTTCGCAAAATGTCCGGAAGTATTGGTGTTGAAAGGATTTTCCCTCTTTACTCACCATTTATCGACCTGATTGAAGTGAACAAAAAAGGTAGTGTCCGCAGGGCAAAATTGTATTATCTACGTGCTCTTACCGGCAAAAAAGCCCGTATCAAAGAAAAACGTGTATAAGAAAAATATTTTCTTTTTGCGAAGAGGTTGGATCGAAAGTTCCAGCCTCTTTTTTTTTGATTTTTGTAGAGACAGGGCATTGCCCTGTCTCTACCCCATTGCCCTGTCTCTGAAATTACAATTTCTCCTTCAATGCTGCGCCGGTATATGATGACTCCGGAATTTTCACCAGATCTTCGGGTTTACCTTCAAAAATAATTCTTCCGCCATCTTTTCCACCTTCGGGCCCTAAGTCAATCACCCAATCGGCACATTTTATCACATCCATATTGTGCTCAATAATAATAATGCTGTGTCCCCTGGCAATCAGTGCATTGAATGAGTCGAGCAATTTGCGGATATCGTGAAAATGAAGTCCGGTGGTTGGTTCATCGAAAATAAACAGGGAAGGGCTTCCTTTTTCTTTTGCCAGAAAAGAGGCAAGTTTGATGCGCTGGCTTTCACCACCCGACAAGGTACTCGATGATTGTCCGAGCTTTACATAGCCCAAACCTACATCCTGAAGTGGTTTCAGCAGCCTTGCTATTTTTTTTGCTGAAGTGGATTTTTGACTTCCAAAGAAATCAATTGCTTCGTTGACAGTTAAATCCAGTATATCGAAAATGTTTTTTCCTTCAAAGGTAATTTCCAGAATTTCATCTCTGAACCTTTTCCCTTTGCAGCTTTCGCAAACAAGGTGAACATCGGCCATGAACTGCATTTCGACTGTAATTTCGCCTTCTCCCTGACATTCTTCACACCTTCCGCCTTCAATGTTGAACGAAAAATGTGATGGTTTGAATCCGTTGAATTTTGAACTTTGCAGTTCGGAGTATAATTTGCGGATTTCATCGTAAACCTTCAGGTACGTGACAGGGTTTGAACGCGACGATTTTCCGATGGGATTCTGGTCAACAAATTCGATGGAAGTAATCAGGTTAATGTCGCCCCTGATTTGGTCGTGTTGCCCGGTTTTTTCGCTGAACCCGCCAAACATCTTCGCAAGCGCCGGGTACAGAACTTTAGAAACAAGCGATGATTTTCCGGAACCACTCACGCCGGTAACCACACAAATAGTATTGAGCGGAAATTTTACCGAAACATTTTTAAGGTTATTTTCCCGGGCGCCGGTTATTTCAATGTAATTGTTCCATTTTCTGCGGGTCAACGGTATGTCTATTTTTTCTCTTCCTGTCAGGTATTTGGCCGTCATGCTTTCGGAGGAGCTTTCAAGTTCTTCGTGGGTTCCCTGAAAAACGACTTCTCCACCCAACCGTCCAGCGAGTGGACCGATATCAATGATTTCGTCTGCCGACCGGATAATCTCTTCGTCATGTTCGACCACCAGCACGGTATTGCCAAGTTTTTGTAGTTTTCGTAAAACACGAATTAGTCGTGCAGTATCCCTTGAGTGCAGTCCGATGCTTGGTTCATCTAAAATATACATGGAACCGACAAGGCTGCTTCCGAGCGAAGTTGCCAGATTGATTCGTTGCGATTCGCCACCGGATAATGACGAAGACAGTCGATTTAACGACAAGTAACCAAGACCAACATCATTCAGAAAATCAAGCCGGTTATTAATTTCGGTCAGAATGCGTTCTGCAACCTTGGTTTCGTATTCCGTAAGTTTCAGGTTTGCAAAGAAAACTGTCAGTTCATTAATAGGAAGTAAAACCAGATCCTGAATTGATATTCCTCCGACTTTTACATATCCGGCTTCTTTTTTTAGCCGTGTGCCAAGACAATCAGGGCAATTGGTTTTTCCCCTGTATCTCGAAAGCATTACGCGGTATTGTATTTTGTAGGTATTTTCTTCGAGCATCTTGAAGAATTGATTCAAGCCCTGAAAATGTTTGTTTCCGATCCATAAGAGATTTCGCTGTTCATCACTTAAATCGTAAAAAGGTTTGTGGATGGGGAAGTTGAATTTTTCGGCGGAATTGACGAGCTCGTCTTTCCATTCTTTCATTTTGTCGCCTTTCCAACATGCAATTGCCTCCTGATAAATAGACAGCGATTTGTTCGGAATTACCAGATCTTCGTCAATGCCAATCACTTTTCCGTATCCCTCGCAGGTTTTACAGGCTCCCAAAGGATTGTTAAAACTGAACATGTGTACCGAAGGTTCTTCAAATTCGATTCCGTCGGCTTCAAAAAGGTTCGAAAAATGTTCTTCCTTTACTTCTGTTCCGGCATAAATTTTAACCACACATTCGCCATGCCCTTCAAAAAATGCCGTTTGCACCGAATCAGCTATCCGGCTCAGATTGTCCTCCTCATCCGATACGGTAGCCCTGTCGATTACAATGTTACAGGCTGAGTCACCACATTTAACCTCTTTGTTTTCTTTCAGGAGTTCATCAATTTTCAAAATTTCGTTGTCAATCTCTAATCGGGAAAAACCTTGCTGCAGCAATAATTCAGCTTCTTGAAGCATCGTACGCCCGTTTTTCAGTTTCAAAGGAGAGCCGATCAGAAATCGTGTATTTTCAGGAAACGACTGGATGAAATTGGTGACATCGCTCACATGGTGCTGTTTGACTTCTTTTCCTGAAATAGGGGAGATCGTATGTCCGATCCGGGCAAATAAAAGTTTCAGGTAATCGTAAATTTCTGTTGAAGTGCCGACTGTTGAGCGGGGATTCCTCGTATTCACCTTTTGTTCGATGGCGATTGCCGGAGGAATACCTTTGATATAATCAACTTCAGGTTTATTTATCCGGCCCAGAAACTGACGTGCATACGACGATAAACTTTCCACATACCTGCGCTGACCTTCTGCATAAAGCGTGTCGAATGCGAGCGATGATTTTCCGGAACCTGATAATCCGCTGATTACAATTAATTTATTTCGGTGGATTTTAAGATCAATGTTTTTAAGATTGTGAACCCTGGCACCCTTTATTTGGATGTAAGGTGTGTTATTTGAAGATAAATTCATTCGTTATGTTATAATATTTTGCAAAAAATTTGTTTTTCTGAAATAATTGATTCATTTTTACAGACACAAAATTAGCAAATAGTTTAACTCTAATTCAAAAAAGCAGCTTATCGAAAGAACTATACTCTTTAATTACTGAAACAAACAGTCACATAATAATTTAGAGTAATGTTCAGAACAGAAGATCTGAGTGATAATTCGCTCGTAAAACAATTCGTTGATGGCGACCAGGCTGCAATTGAACTCCTTATTAACCGCCATAAAAAGAGAGTTTTTACCTACATCGTACTCATTGTAAAAAACCATCATCTTGCCGAAGATATTTTTCAGGATACTTTTATTAAAGTAATCCGATCGTTGAAAACCGGAAAATACACCGAGAATGGCAAATTCATTTCCTGGGTGCTTCGTATTTCCCATAATCTGATCATCGATCATTTCAGAAAAGAGAAATTACTGAGTACAACTTCAAACGATGATTCCAGCATCGATCTTTTCAATTCTCCGAAGTATTCGGAAGAGAATATTGAAGACAAGCTGGTCTATGAACAAATTACCAGTGATGTGCGCCTCCTGATCGAGGAATTGCCTGACGATCAGCGACAGGTAATCATGATGCGTCATTTTCAGGGACTTAGTTTCAAGGAAATCGCCGATTTGACAGATGTCAGTATTAACACAGCATTGGGACGTATGCGGTATGCATTGATTAATCTTCGGAAAATGATTGAGAAGAAAAATTTGTGCCTGACAAAAAATTAATCGTGTTATTACAATATTATTAATTTGTTGGCGTTATTTCTCCATAACCAATATTTCGGAAATAATGCCTATGAGTAAATTCTCTACCTTTAATTTTTTGATCAATTCTTATCAAGCCGGGAATAAGGAAACTGAACGATTTCAATTTCCTGACTGTGATTCTGAAGATTACAGCCTGTACATAGATCAAATTGAATTTGAACCTTCAGCTATCAGTATTGATGCCATTTTAAACTTTGCATCACAATACGAGGTTCTTCAATCGGAAAAAACCGGTGATATTGAATTGAGTTTGAATTGAGCCTGAAAAAATATTTTAAAGCATCTTGAAAAGGATGCTTTTTTTATTTATATTTGTGATATCAAATCAATATCAAAACAATTTAAATGTAATACTATGGAAAAGTCATTTACTGCTCGTTCCGGTTATTTGTTCGTCCTGCTGGAAGTTGTATTTCTTGCATTGGCAATTGCCGGTTTTATCAACGGAGTTTTCATTCCGTCAGTGGTGTTAATTGTATTGTTTGTGATCGTTGCACCAGGTTTTTTGGCTGTCGATCCGAATCAAAGCTATGTGCTGGTGTTATTTGGAGCTTATAAAGGAACTATTAAAGACAATGGATTCTTTTGGGTCAATCCGTTCTTCGTTAAAAAGAAATTTTCACTTCGGGCACGAAACTTTAACAGCGAACCCATAAAAGTGAATGATAAGTTGGGAAATCCGATTATGATCGGCCTCGTTTTGGTCTGGAAAGTAGAAGAAACTTACCGCGCGGCTTTTGGTGTTGACGAATACGAACATTTTGTAGTGGTGCAGAGTGAAGCTGCTTTGCGCAAACTGGCTGGTTTGTATCCATACGACAATATTGAGGATGATCATGCTAAAATTACACTGCGCGATGGAGGTGAAGAAGTTAATCATGAACTTGAAAATGAAATTCGTGAACGCCTTGACATCGCCGGAATTCATGTGATTGAAGCGCGTATCAATTACATTGCTTACGCACAGGAAATTGCTCAGGCAATGTTGAAACGCCAGCAAGCTACTGCGATTGTTGCCGCAAGGTTTAAAATTGTGGAAGGTGCAGTCAGTATGGTAGAAATGGCTTTGGCTGAATTGAGCAAACGTGAAATTGTAACCCTTGACGAAGACAAAAAGGCAACTATGGTGAGCAATCTTTTGGTTGTATTATGCGGCGACAAGGAAGCAACGCCAGTGGTAAACACCGGCACACTGTATCAATAAAATGAATAAAGTACTGTTTAAGGAAACGCAACAATTCAGGCAATGGTGGTGGATTGTTCTGATCCTTGGGATAACAATTCCGGTGATAGTTCTCAGTATCTATTCTCTTTACCAACAAACAGTGAGAGGAATTCCGGTTGGAGACAGTCCGGTACCAAACGGAGTGTTGATTGCTCAACTCTTTTTTATGATTATTTTGCTTTGGTTCTTTTTCTCAATGAAACTTGAAGTCTGGATTGATCAGGATGGAATTCATTACAGATTTTTTCCATTGATTTATAAGAACAAAATTTTTTCCAGGGAAGAAATACAACGGTATGAAATCCGAAAATACAGTCCACTTTTAGACTATGGAGGTTGGGGGATTAAAAAAAGATTCAAATGGGGAAGAGCATACAATGTGAGTGGAAATATTGGATTACAACTCTATCTTAAAACTGGCAAGAAAGTGTTGTTTGGTACACTGCGTTCGCAGGCAATCATTTATGCCATGGACGAAATGATGAAGTCAAAAAGCAGGAAACATTAAATAACAATAAAATGAAAATACAATTAATCATTTTTACAATTGGAATTCTGATTTCCAATTTGTTATTCGGTCAAAATATTACCGGGCAATGGAACGGAATCCTAAATGTTCAGGGAACACAATTACGAATAGTATTCAACATCAGTAAAACGGATACCGGACTCAGCTCCACAATGGATAGTCCCGACCAAGGTGCGAAAGGCATCCCGGTAACTTCTACAAGCTTTGAAAACCAGATATTAAAATTGGCAGTTACCAATTTAGGCGTCGAATATCAAGGCACTTTGGATAAGGACAATGTTATTGTGGGAGATTTCAAACAGAGAGGTATGTCATTCCCATTGAACCTTTCCAAAGAAATAGCTGAAAAAGAAAAGCCTGTCAGACCTCAGGAGCCTAAAAAACCATTTTCCTATTACGAAGAAGAAGTCACTTTTGAAAATTCAAAAGCAGGAATCCAATTGGCCGGAACTTTAACCCTGCCATCAAGGGAAGGTAGTTTTCCGGCTGTCGTTCTAATTACAGGAAGCGGACCACAGAACAGAGATGAAGAATTATTCGGACACAAACCTTTCCTTGTTTTATCAGACTTCCTGACAAAAAACGGTATAGCGGTTTTACGTTTCGACGACAGAGGAACAGCGGCTTCAAAAGGTGACTTCAAAACTGCAACAAGTGTTGATTTTGCTTCGGATGCTGAAGCGGGTGTTAACTTTTTGAAAACAAGAAAGGAAATCAATAAAAAGAAAATCGGTTTAATCGGACACAGCGAGGGAGGAATAATAGCACCGATGGTTGCAAACAATTCTAAAGACATTGCCTTTATTGTGCTGATGGCTGGAACCGGTATATCCGGAGACAGGTTGCTTTTATTGCAACAAGAATTAATTGGAAAAGCTTCTGGTATAAGT
>JAUYTA010000770.1 GCA_030695265.1 Bacteroidota bacterium | reverse complement strand
CAACTGCTAAAAAAACACGTCAGTAATATTGTTGGTCTTAAATTTCTTCTGGCCGGTATTTATGCAGTCATAAGTATTGTTATAGCCCTGATAATCGGCTACAAAGACGTTCAGCTCCACCTGTTATTTTTCCTGATATTTAACCAGTTCCTGATATCGTTCACTTTTTATCTGCGATCAAATATCAGCGGATTACACCTGTTCCGCACCGACAGTCTGCTCTCGGTACTCGATCGGACACTGATGATTGCCATTTGCTCGGTACTTTTATTTACCAACATTACCGGACACGCTTTCCGTATAGAATGGTTCGTTTATGCGCAGACGGCCGCCTATCTGATTACCAGCCTGATTACTTTTGCTGTAGTGCTTGCCCGTACAGGCAAACTGAAATTACACTTCGACCGCCGGTTTTTCATGGTTTTCCTTAAGAAAAGTTATCCTTATGCATTGCTAATTTTACTGATGTCGTTTTACAACCGGATAGACTCGGTGATGCTGGAACGTTTGTTGCCCGACGGAAAAGAGCAGGCCGGAATTTACGCGCATGCCTTTCGTTTGTTCGATGCCGCTTCGATGTTCGGCGTTTTATTTGCCGGATTATTGCTGCCCATTTTTGCCCGGATGATCAAACAAAAGGAAGAAATTGGTTCGATGGTGCAGTTTTCATTTTTGCTGCTTTTTGTTCCGGCAATTGTTCTCAGTATGTCATCCGGATTTTATGATCTGGAAATCATGTCCCTAATGAGATACAGCCATCCGGAATTATCGGCTTCAATATTCAGGTTGTTAATGATTAGTTTTCTGGGCATTGCAACCACCTACATATTTGGCACGCTCCTCACTGCCAACGGAAGTATCCGGCAATTAAACTGGATGGCACTTGCCGGAATGGGAATTAATGTTGGCCTTAATTTAATCCTGATCCCGCACATGCAGGCATACGGATCGGCTTGGGCAAGTTTGGCTACCCAACTTTTTACAGCTCTGGCACAAACAATACTTGCTGTTATATTCCTGAAATTGACCGTCAACTATCGGGTGATCGGGAAATTGATTCTTTTTGCAGGTTTCGTTTTTCTGGCCGGAACCCTCAGCAAACAAATCAGCAATTGGGTTCTTGGCTATTTTGTCATGATTTTGGTCAGCGCTTTATTTGCTTTCCTGATTAGATTAATCAACCTGAAAGCTTTGACTCTGATTATCCAAAACAAATAGTGCATGAGAAGCAAGCTGACTCCAGAAGATTTGCAAAACGAAAACGAATTTGAACTTTTGAAAGAAGTTTCGCATCAAAGGCTGCGCGAATTTATTGTGGAACAAATCACAAAGGAGAAAACCATTATCCGGATTTATTCAGTTTATCAGGTGATAATGATCATGGTATTTACATTTATCTTCACCCGTGGAATTATCTTCTCTTTCAAAGGAAATCATGAACTGATTGTCACCATTGGCTGGTCGCTGTTGTTTTCTCTTTCGGCCCTTATCGTCATTCATGAACTTTTACATGCATTGGCCTATCTGGCAACCGGAGCCCGAAGAATTTCCTTCGGAGTTATCCTGAAAAAATTCATCTTTTATGTCATGGCCGATCGCCAGGTGATTGCGCCACGAGCTTTTCACATTGTTGCATTAACTCCGTTTCTGGTTGTAAAGTTGATTTGTTTGTTTGGCATTCTGCAATTTTATAACGATCAATTGATGTATTTTTTCCTGAGTGTAATGTGTTTACATTCAATGTTCTGCGCCGGTGACATTGCAATGCTCGCTTTTTACAGACTTAACAAAGGAAAAGAAATCTACAATTTTGACGACAGAAGCGAAGGGAAAACTTATTTTTACGCCCGGAAAATTTATTGAATTATGACATTATTTGAAGCCATTGTAATTGCCGTTGTTGAAGGAATTACCGAATTTCTGCCGATATCTTCCACCGGACACATGATCATTTCGCAAGCCCTGCTGGGAATGGAAATTGATGAGTTTACCAAAGCTTTCACTGTGAATATCCAGTTTGGCGCCATCCTTTCGGTGGTTGTTCTTTACTGGAAACGGTTTCTGCAAAGCTGGACATTCTACCAAAAGCTTTTTGTTGCCTTTCTTCCGGCAGCGTTCATCGGATTTCTGGCCGGCGATTTTATCGATAGTTTACTCGAAAACGTAATGGTTGTGGCTGTTATGCTGCTTTTAGGCGGGATCCTTCTGTTGTTTGTCGATAAATGGTTCAACAAGGAAAACGAAAATCAGGAAATAACCTACCCAACCGCACTGAAAATTGGATTCTGGCAATGTATCGCAATGATTCCGGGAGTTTCGCGCTCGGCAGCAACAATCATCGGCGGGATGCAGCAAAAACTGAGCAGGAAAAATGCGGCAGAGTTTTCATTCTTTCTGGCAGTTCCAACCATGGCCGCAGCTTCGGCATACAAACTACTGAAAGACTACAAACACATTACTGCCGACAACATTGACCTTTTGATTATTGGCAATGTAGTCGCG
>JAUYTA010000748.1 GCA_030695265.1 Bacteroidota bacterium | reverse complement strand
AGTAAGTATAAGGATCGGATTGGCTTTTGCCGATGCTTTTGTATTCGAAGCCGATTTCTGTCAAGGCTTTTGTATCGGGGATGTTTTACAGGGATCGTCAAGTACTTTTCGATGGATCGGAACAAGTAGGGACAGGTTGAGTTCGAGTCAGATTACAGGTTTGAATTTAATCAATTTTGTTTCTCTTTAATAATCTGGCTGAATGATATATTCTAAGGATGTCGACCTGATTATTGGTTTTTATCCTGTAAATAATCCTGTATTTACCTTCAATTAACTCTCGGATTGATTTCACATTAAATTCATCTACTATTTTACCTGTAAATGGATTGTCAGCAATTATCTGCACCCTTTGGTAAATTTTGTCCGTCGTAATAGTTGCATAACGGAATGAATTCGCGGCTATGTAATCGAATATCTCTTTCAAATCGAGGAGTGATAATTCAGTCCAGACTATTTTGACCATTTATCAATCATTAATTTAACATCTTCGTTCGAAATAACCAACCCTATTTCAGATTGTCGTAAACCTTCCTCAACTTTCTCCATAAAAATTAACTGATCAATCAATTCATCAATTGAAAATGTGTCAGGGAGGCTTTTAACAGTTCTATTTACTTTTTCTCTTGTAAGCATTGTTTATATTTTTTACAAATGTAATAAAATGCGAATTACAGGGAAACACGAATTACAATAAAACGCGAATTACACGAATTAGGACGAATTGCACGAATTATTCCCAGTCGTCGGTTAGGACATTACCTGCAGCAACACCCTTTAAAATGAGTGTTTGTTTAAAGGCTTTGATCATGGAAAATACAAATTGCACGAATTTTGACGAATTACGCGGATTTTACTCCCAGTCATCGGTAAGTATATTACCAGTAGGAACACCCTGTTCAATTAATGCTTTTTTAAATAGTTTAATCATCAAGGGTGGGCCGGAGATAAAGTAGTTTGATTGAGAGCCGTTGTAAAGGAAGATTTCCTCTATATCTATAACACCATCCTTATCTTCAATATTTAATTTCACGAATAAAGACGAATTACACGAATCAATTGTCTCTTTTAACGAATTCGTAACAAGGCAGATAGTAGCCTTATTTATAAAAATTAACTCCATCAATAAAATTAAAATCTTTTTTGTTGTATGTCAATAATGGATAACCGGTTATGATGGAAGTCGCTGCTATTAGGCAGTCAGGAACAGAAATGATTTGTTGCCCGCTTACGTATTAGATTTGTGGCCATGCTAATTTTCTTAATTCATCTGGTGCTGGAAAATCAGCTAATTGATCAAAAAACTGAAATGGATCGTTGGTTTTTCCTATTGGGATTATCAATTCAATTTTTTCCTTCCTTTGTGTTCTCTCGCTGATGGAAATGGATGTATGATCATTTTTCTCCAACTCTTTCGCTATAAGAATCAGGGCTTTGAATGCAGGTTTATTTTTCTTAATTCGGATTATAGTTTCCATTTACTTTTTTGATTCAAATTTAGTCTTTTTTTTGTTGTAAGAAACGAATTTAGATTCGCTGATTTCAATTCACGAATTTGGACGAATTTGGCATCACTGATTTTCAATTCAAGAGATTATTCACAGTCGTCGGTAAGAACATTTCCTGCCGGGTCCCCTTTACTGATCAACGTTTGTTTGAAAGCGTGGAGCATGGCCGGTGGGCCGGAGATAAAGTAGTTCGAAGAAATGCCATTTTTTTGAAAGATTTCCTCTATATCAATTACACCATAACTTCCTGTAAGTATGATTTCACGAAATGGGACGAATTACACGAAGAAACGAATTACACGAAGTTTTGTACACGCTGATTAGAATTGAATTATTACCAATTTGTTTTAACTGTGTATTTTTGAATATTATCGTCTTTCGTAATTATTGTCATCTTTTCAACCATTGCCTGCGCTACAAGAATCCTGTCAAATGGATCACGATGAACCAACTCCAAAGCTTCATAAGCAACTGTGTGACCAACTGAAATTTGCAATATTTGAAATCCACCTAATTTAAATCTTCTAGTGGTGCATCAAAATCCGGGGACATTTTAAACCTGCCTTTTGCACACCCAAACTGAGGTTTCACAGGTTTAATATCTTTCTCTTGTTTGGTCAAAAGAAAATCGACAAAGTCATAAACCTCTGCTTTTAAAGAAGGTTTGAGATTTTGTAACCTTTTATATAATTGAACATCTGTCATATCATTTTTTTTTGCTAAGATACGCATATTTAGTAAATACGGATTGCACGAATTAAAACGAATTACATTCTTCCGAATTGCACGAATTAAAACGAATTACATTCTTCAGAATTGCACGAATTAAAACGAATTACACGAATTTATTCCCAATCATCGGTAAGTATATTTCCATTCGGAACTCCCTTTTCAATTAAAGCATTCTTAAATATTTTGATCATTGCTGGTGGGCCAGAAATAAAATAGTTGGATGAAAGGCCGTTCTCGATGAAGATCTGGTTAATGTCTATAACACCGACTTCATCCTGAAAGTATATTTGCAAGAATGCATTCGAATTACATGAGCGTTCCAATTCTTCATTGTAAATATTGAATTCTTTTGACCGGAAACCCAGATAAATTTTGGGTTTGACGTATTCTTTAAATGATTCATGCGTGAATAGCGATAGGAAAGGGGTGATACCTGTTCCTCCGGCAATGAATACTGTATTTGTTTTGTTGTGCGCCTGTTTAAACAAATCGCCATAAGGAAGTTTGAGCCATACCTCGGAGCCAACGCTTAATTGTTCTTCCATTTGTTTGGTAAACTCTCCTTTCACCGCATAGGTAATCCGGATGGTTTCTTCGTTGGGATTGCTTTGCATGGAGAAACAACGTGAATCGGGCCATTGGCTGGAACCGTCGTATTCTTCATCAAGCGCAATGTGGAGGAACTGACCGGGAAGGAATTTGAATTTGGTGCCCAGTGATTGGAATTCCAAAGTATAGATGCCTGTGAATGGATTGTTGATGGAGATAAGT
>JAUYTA010000744.1 GCA_030695265.1 Bacteroidota bacterium | reverse complement strand
TGCTGATATGACCAAAGTACAGGCTGCAATTGCAAGAGCTGACTGGTCGTTTACAACAGAGGTAAATGCTAATCCAACATTGGTTGCACAAGTACCTGCCAACAATTCTAACGGTATCGTACTTGACCAGGATCTTCAGATGACATTTAATATGCCTGTTGAAGCTGGTTCAGGTAACATTCAGTTACATGCTGCTGATGGTTCATTGGTTCTTAACTTTGATGTTAAAGGCGCTGATGTAACTTTTGCAAATGATGTGGTTAATGTTGCATTGCCACAATTGGCTGAAGGCAAACAGTTCTATGTGATTATCCCTGCTACTGCAATCCGTAATAAAACATATACTCCTGAATACTTCGGTGGTATTACTGTTCCTTACACATGGAAATTCACTACAGGTGATTTCACTGCTCCTACTGTTACTGCTAATCCGGCTACAGGAAACGCTATGCCATTGACATTTAATGTTACATTGACATTCAATGAAAAAGTGACTGGTGTTAATGCTACAACTCTTGCAGTTTCTAAAGGAACTATCAATACAGTTTCAAATGAAGCTACCGGTACTATTTATGTGGTTAATATTACTGCTCCAAGTTTGGCTGAAGTTATCTTAACTGTACCTGCAACTGTTGTCGATCTTGCTGGAAATAAACTGGCTGTAACTACATTTACTTATACAGTAGATAATTTCAATGCTCCTAAATTGGTAACATGGACTCCTGCAGATGGTTCTATCGGTCTTGCTAAAGATACTTCTTTGGTTATGACATTTGATAAACCTGTAATGGCCGGAACTGGTAAGATTAACGTGTACAACTCATTAAATGAATTGTTCAAATCGTACACGCTTACTGCTGCCAATATTGTTGGAAATAAAGTTACCCTTCCGATTACAGGTTTGGCAAGTGAAACAACTTATGTTGTTCTATTCGAAGAAGGTATTGTTAAAGATGCTCTTGGTCTTCCTGTTGCTGCTTTAATTGATCCAACCGTTTGGAATTTCACAATTGGTGATAATATCGCTCCTACAGTTGCTAGTATTACCCCTGCAACTTCTACAAATGCTGCAACTTCTTTTGAGGTTACAATAGTATTTAGTGAAGATGTAGTTAAAGTAGCTGAAAATGTTACTGTAAACAAAGGAACAGTTACTGTTACTGGTTCTGGTAAAACCTATGTCGCTACAATTAAAGGTGTAGATGCTGACGTTATCACTATGACTGTTGGTACTGGTGTAAAAGATGCATCTATGAGGAATAATTTGGCCACTGCTGCTACCAGAACTTATACTATTGGTGACCATGTTGCTCCGACACTTGTTGTTACTCCTCCTGTCGCTCCTGTAGCTACAGTATTCACTGTTGGATTAAAATTCAGTGAACCTGTAAGTGGTGTATTGGGTGCTGTAACTGTAACTGGTGGTACTTTAACTACTGTTAGCGGATTAGGTGATACTTATACCTTAACTGTTTCAGCTATAGAACAAACTTTAGTAACTATCGTTCTTTCGAATACTATTAAAGATTTGTCGCTCAATATGAACCCATTTGCTGGTCAGACATTGACTTATACAACTGGTGATTTCACTGCACCTCAATTGGTAACCTGGACTCCACTTAGCGAGACAACTACTGATAATCATCCTACATTTAAGATGACTTTCAATGAAAACGTAGCTGTTGGTGATGGTGGTAAACTTACAGTTTACAAAGTTCTTACTACAACTCCTGTACTGGAAATTCCAATTACTGCTGCAATGATTAGCGGTAAGGTTGTTACAGTTACCTATACAACAGCCAATGGTCTTGATAAAAATACCAATTACTATGTAAAAGTTGATGGTTTAGCTATCGAAGATATTGCTGGTAATAAATTTTCCGGAGTGAACGATGCAACAGCCTGGACATTCAAAACAGGTCCTAACTTCTTAGTTGGTGTCGATCCTTCTGTAAATGTTTCTCTAGAGTTCAAGGTTTATCCAAACCCATTTGTTGATGTTGTTAATTTGGTTGCTCCTTCAAAACTATCTAAGGTTGTTGTTACAAACATCGCCGGTCAGGTTGTTAAGCAGGTTGTAAATCCAGCTAATAGCATTCAATTGAATGAACTTCGCAGCGGTATTTACTTTATCTCTCTTTATACAAGTGATAATGTAATTGCCAAAACTGTTAAGATTGTTAAAAGGTAATACTGAATTGATTGATTTGAAAAGGGAAGCTTGCGGGCTTCCCTTTTTTATTTATAAAAAGTCTTAATATTTATTTTATGGAATTATTGAAAAACCATCGTTCGATACGAAGTTACCTGAAAACGGAAATTGGAAACGACGTTCTTAATGAAATACTTGAATGCGGAATCAGGGCTTCAAATACTGGAAATATGCAGTTGTACAGCGTTATTGTGACCAAAGATCAGGCAAAAAAGAAGTTGCTTGCGCCTTTTCATTTTAGTCAGCCAATGGTTGTAAATGCGCCTGTTTTATTAACTGTTTGCATGGATATCAACCGTTTTTATAAATGGTGCTCTGGAAACAATACACAGGCTGATTTTCAGAATTTGTTGTGGTTGTTAAATGGTTGTGTAGATGCATCAATTTTCGCACAGAACATTTGCATCGCAGCAGAGAATCATGGATTAGGAATCTGTTACCTTGGAACAACACTGTATAATGCTCCTGAAATTGCTGAAGTTTTAAAATTACCGGCAGGAGTTGTCCCAATAACGGCTTTGACAATGGGTTATCCTGAAAGTGTTCCGGAACTAACCGATCGTTTGCCATTCGAGGCGGTTGTTCATTATGAGGAATATACCGATTTTAGCGATTCCGGAATTGTACAATTATATAAGGAAAAGGAAAGCCTTGACTCATCACGAAAATTTGTAACCGAGAATGGTAAAGAAAATTTGGCGCAGGTTTATAGTGAAGTCCGGTATAGAAAGGAAGACAGCGATTTCTTCTCGAAAAAGCTGGTCGAATTCTTAACAGTGCAAGGGTTTCGTCTTGAATAATTTTCAGATCCTGTCGAGACGTTTTGTAAGTTTCAGGAAGTAATATTTAATTGGGTTCTCGTATTTTAATTGTTTCCATGGGCGGCTGCTGTGGGGTTTGTGCAAAACTCCCATCGAAACAATCAGGTAATTGTTTAACCCAAGTTGAACTGATTTTCTTGAGATTGAAACATCGTACCAGTGCTTTTCTGCTGAAAGCGTTTTAAAGTCATATTTCTGAAGTAATTCTGTTGTAAGCAGTGTACAGCAAAAGCTAAGGCTGTGTCGGGTTTTTACAACCGCTTTCTTTTCTGATTTAAAGTTCAGATATGGAAAATTGATTTTTCCCTGGTAATCTTCTGTGATTGCCGCTACCATACCGCAATTGCCCAACTCTTTCGAATACCGGATTAATTCTCTTAATGTATCAGTTTTTACTTCCACATCCGATTCAACGATAATTAGCGGAATATTCAGTTCAAGCGCCCTGTTTTGTGCCATTTGCAATACAAAACGATAATTGGGCGAAGGCGTATTGGTAATTTCCGATAAATTAATAAGATCAAAGTTGTATCTGGCTTTTATTTCCTCAAGGTGTCGGGTTGTTTCTTCTGTACTGAAGTCATTGTAAATACAATAAAGGAAATTCCCTTCCGATTGATGAATGGATTCAATGGTCTCAATGGTTGTATTCAAAGAGTCTTTAACAGGTGTGATTACAAGGGCTTCGTACATAAAAAGATTAATATGATTGTTTCTGCTTTTTATTGTTTTGGTGAATCATTGAAAACAAGACCAAATTTAGCTGCAAGTTCCTGCAAATCATTTATCACCTGTTCGTGCAAAGGTATTCCATTTTTCAATCTTTCAATCGTTAGTTCCCGTTCAGGATCTCCGGGAATAAGCACTTTCTCATAACCGGCGGCTGGTTCTGCATTTCTGAATGTTTCAATCCAGTTATCCATGTGTGCTTTAAATTCTGAAGCGGGACGGAAAGCATCAACACGTATGGCGCCTAAAAAATGCCCGATGCCATTTCCTACCGGATTAGCAGGCGGTTCAAGAAACGCAACGAACGGTGGAACCCAGGGCCCGTAATTTGCCCCTGAAAGCACTGCCGAGAAAATGTCGACCATGGCACCCAGGCAATACCCTTTATGTCCTCCATGCTCACGATCGCCGCCCAATGGAAGCATTGATCCTCCTTTCCTGAGAGCGAAAGCGTCGGTTGTCGGATTTCCTTCTTTGTCCTGTGCCCATCCAAGTGGTGCATCTTCCCCTTTTCGCTGAAGTACTTCAAGTTTTCCATTTGCCACGGTAGTGGTTGCCATGTCGATTACAAACGGTGGTTGATTTAAAGCTGGAATTGCTACTGCAATTGGATTGGTGCCCAGAAACCTGCTTTTCGAAAAAGTAGGCGCCACCAGCGGGCTGGCATTGGTCATCGAAATCCCGATCATATCATGTTCAAGTGCTAGCATCGAATGATAACCTGCTATTCCGTAGTGATTGGAATTTTGCACGGCCACCCAGCCTGTACCTGCAATTTTAGCTTTATCGATTGCTATCTGCATTGCATGTGGGGCAGTAACCAGTCCAAGTCCCAGATCACCGTCAAGAACCGCTGTACTGGGCGTTTCGTGTATGATTTTCATTTCAGGAGTGGCATTCAGTCTTTTCAGTTCCCATAACCTGACATATCCGCTTAACCTTGCTACTCCATGGGAATCTACTCCTCGCAAATCAGCCTGATTTAAACAATCGGCAGCTACTCTGGCATGATTGTCGGGGCAACCCATGCTTCTAAATATCTGAAAGGTAAATTCTTTTAAATAATCTGAATCAAAGTTTATCATGAATAGCCTATAATTTTTTATTAAAATC
>JAUYTA010000735.1 GCA_030695265.1 Bacteroidota bacterium | reverse complement strand
TATTTTACCGCCCGAAGCATGGATGTCTATCTCACAAAAATCAGGAAGCTCTTTTCTGAAGACCCTTCGATTGAAATCCGTAACATTCACGGCAGCGGTTTTATGCTCGAAATAAAAAATTCTTAATCACATCATGCTGTTGCCCAGTTTTTATACCTTTGCGCCCTCGAAAGAAAAATTCTTCAGATGGCACAAGTTAATTCCATTGAGATTAAAGAGTTTGACACCATTATCGTAGGAAGCGGTTTGGCTGGTCTGACTGCGGCTTTTCATGCTTCAAAAAAGGGGAGTGTTGCCATCATTACAAAATCGCAGCTCGACATTAGCAATTCGTATTATGCACAAGGTGGCATTGCTGTTGTGATGGATGAAAATGATTCCTTTGAATCCCATATTCAGGATACGCTGGTTGCAGGCCGTGGGCTTTGCGACCTTGATGCAGTGAAAATACTGGTTACCGAAGGACAGGATTGCGTTCTGGAACTGATTCGTCTCGGAATGCAGTTCGACAAGGAAAGCGGGCAATTTGTTCAGGGACTTGAAGGTGGCCACAGCTTTCGCCGCATTTTACATGCAGGAGGCGATGCAACCGGAAAAGGTCTGACAATGTTCATGCTGAAAAAAGTTCAGGAACAAAAAAACATACAGGCATTTGAATATACCACGGTGGTCGAACTTCTGGTCAGCAATCATATTTGCGCAGGTGTTCAGGCATTCGATTTTGTGAGTAGTAAAAATATCGTTTTCAAATCAAAATCAACCATCATTGCAACCGGTGGGTTGTCGCGCATTTACGACCGTTCGACCAACCCACACACTGCCACTGGCGACGGGATTGCGCTTGCGTACCATGCCGGAGCAAAACTTTCCGACATCGAATTTATTCAGTTCCATCCAACGGCGTTGAGTATTCCCGGCGAGGAGGCATTTCTGATCAGCGAAGCTGTTCGCGGCGAAGGTGCCTGGTTGTTGAACCCAAAGGGCGAACGATTTATGCAATACATCCATCCGCTTGCAGAACTTGCCCCGCGCGATGTGGTAGCTTATGCCATTTA
>JAUYTA010000734.1 GCA_030695265.1 Bacteroidota bacterium | reverse complement strand
AAGTTTCTTCGAGGGTGGGAGGGGAGAAGCCGTGACTAACCACCGAAAAGATCCGAAGTTTTTCACCTGCAAGCCATGTAACCGCCACGCGTGGTGATACAATTTGCGGAAACTTTTGTTCCCCGCTCTGATCGCCATTCGACAAAAAATGATCTTCGTAACGGTAACTTGTCTGGTTCCAGTTCAGGCTGGCCGATACAATAAATTGCTCTTCAATGTTCAGGTCGGTCAGGAAAAAAATATTGTTGTACCAGCGAAATTCCTGGTTGTCCGACAAAAGGTTGCCAACTGCCCGGTCTTTATTCTGAAGTGTTTGCCACTGGTAATTTTCGGTGAAAAACTCGTTGCCAATCATGATGCGGCTGGTCGTTTTTCCTGAAATGATTTTTTTCTCCAGAACCGAACGTTCTCCCAAATAATGGTTTTTTTCCTGAAGGATGTTGAATGGACGGAGTTCATTGTTCTTGTTGAATTGCCCGAAAATACTGACTTTGGCCAGCCAGTTCCGGTCGAAATTTTGCCGGACGGTCATTCCGCCGAAAGCTTTTTTATAGTCTTCGTATCCCCGCGTGGCGGCCCAGTTTGCTGCAGCCTTTTCAGGAGTTGCCTGAAATGTTTTCAGGTCGATGGAGCTGGGAATGAAAGCTTCGGTTTGGATGAAAGCACCCAGCAAATTAACGGTGGTTTGTTTTCGGGTAAATGTTGACGACCATGTTAAATTGTGTCGGTTGGTTTCATTGTTTTCGCGGTAACCATCGGAACTAAAGCGGCTGTAAACCAATGAATGACTGCTGTTTTTAGCTGCAACGGCAAGCTTTCCGGAGTATTTTATGGTTGCGAACGAACCGACAGAAACACTTTGAGCAAAATGCGTTCTTGTTGGTTTGGCCGGATTAAACAGCAGAACGCCGCCCAATCCTGAACCATAAAAACCCGATGCAGGCCCTTTGATGATTTCGATGTCGGCCATCTGGTCAAGATCGAGGTCTTCGAGGGTTGTTTCGCCCACTCCGTTGGTCAGGGGAATATCGCCGTAATATGCCCGTATTTTGTTGGTTCCGTAAGGCGAACGTGTACCGATTCCGCGAATGGTGAGCCGGTTGGTATTGATTGACCCGCTTTGCATCCAGACACCGGCCAATTTGTTGACCGATGGCGCCAAAGTAAACGATGGTTCCCGGACGAGTTGCCGGTTGGTCAAAACTCCGATCGAGCCGGGAGTATCAAGCAGTCGTTTTTCGGAACCAAATGCTTTTACAACTACTTCCTGAATATTGATCATCGTGTCAACTACCTGATCGATATTGCTTTCATTGCGGTTTTGTGCACGCGACTGAAATGTAAGTAATAAAAAAAATACAGAAATTAAATAAAGGAGGTTGGTTTTAGCCATTTTTAGAGTGAAGGTGAAATTTTTTAATTTTTCATTATCGCGTAGCGATTAAAGTATTGTAGATATAAAGTAAGTTTCAAGTATGAATAAATGTAGAATTTCTAATTGTTCAAATATTTTGACTCGCCCCGTCGCATCTGCGATGCTTTTCCCCTCTCTTTCAAAAGAGAGGGGGAAGGCCGCTTGCGGACTTCGGGGTGAGTTAATTATTAATACTGCAACCGCATACGCGGTAAAATA
>JAUYTA010000725.1 GCA_030695265.1 Bacteroidota bacterium | reverse complement strand
GTGGTCGTTTTCAAAGTTGAACTTACCGATACGATTAGGAATCACAACTGGTATGTAAATATCCGGAACAAGGGAACCTATCAGTACAGCAATCTCTGGCTTTTTCTTTCAGTCGGCTCGCCCGATGGAATTACACGCACCGACACGGTCGAATTTTCGCTGGCTGAAGCTTCCGGCCGCTGGAAGGGAAGTGGTTTAGGCGATTTGCATGACAATCAGATTCTTTACAAAAGCAGCGTTTACTTACCGCACAAGGGAGAATATACCTTCCGGATAAAACAGGGAATGCGCGACAACGTGCTGGAAGGAATCCGCGACATAGGAATCCGCATTGAAAAAACGTATTGATTATAGAAACTGTGGGAAAGAATAAATTGAAGAAGTTTGCCGATCTGGCAACTTATGAAAATGTAGTTCAGGTATCTTTCAAAGAATTACAATCCGAAGGGTTTCAGTACAAAGGAAAATGGAGTGAGTCATTTTTCTGGAATAAAAATCCGGTTATTCTTGAACTTGGCTGCGGCAAAGGTGAATACACAGTAAAACTGGCCAGCCATTATCCTGAATTTAATTTCATCGGTATCGACATTAAAGGCGCCAGAATGTGGAAGGGCGCTACTCAGGCCAAAGAATTGGGTTTGAAAAATGTGGGTTTTCTGCGCACGAACATAGAAAACATTCAACTTTTTTTTGAAGAGGCAGAAGTGGCTGAAATCTGGCTGACTTTTCCCGATCCGCAAATGAAAAAAACGCGCAAACGGCTTACAGCGACCAATTTCATTGAAAGTTACCGACAAATCATGGTTCCGAGCGGAATTATCCACCTGAAATCGGACAGTAATTTTATGTACCGATACACCGAAGCCATGGTTGCCGAAAATAAGTTCGAAGTAATCCGGCAAACCGACGACCTGTACAATTCTGAATTTCTGGATGAAGTTTTATCGATCCAGACTTTCTACGAAAAACAGTGGCTCGACCGCGGACTGAGCATCAAATACCTTTCATTCAGGCTCAATCATCATGAACCACTTCGTGAGCCGGATGTTGAAATTGAAAAAGATCCGTACCGGAGTTTCGGGCGAAACGCGAAAGAATAAAAGAGTTTCAAGTTTCAGGTTTCAAGTTCCAAGTTGTGCCATGTGGAACCCGAAACGCTTTATGGGCACCCAACTTTGAACTTTGAACTTTAAACGCAATCATCCATGAACGATTTTTACGACAAAGTATATGAAGTTGTCCGGTTGATTCCTCCCGGGAAAGTGACCAGTTATGGCGCCATCGCTGCTTTTCTGGGAACAGCACAATCGTCGAGGATGGTAGGCTGGGCCATGAACAATGCACACGTTCAGGAGAAATATGTACCTGCACACCGCGTTGTGAACCGAAACGGATTGCTCACCGGAAAACATCATTTTGGAACCACAACAGCCATGCAGGAATATCTGGAAGCCGAAGGAATTCGGGTAGTTGATGATCAGATCACCGACTTTGAAAAGCACTTCTGGAACCCGCTGACTGAACTTGCAATGGACTAATTTGTTATTGAAAACAATTGTTTAAACAGAAAATAATGACAGAAATACCACGTAAATTAATCGTTCCCAAGAATATTACCGATGCGTTGCGCAATGTGATTTTCCCCGGAAGTAGCAAGGATGTTGTTACGCTTGATATGGCGCAGGAAATTAGGGTTGCGGGCAAAAAAGTTACTTTGTCGCTCGTTTTCCAACGATCGGACGATCCAAACATGGCCGCAGTGATTGCTGCATGCGAAGAAGCAATTTTAACCTACATTGGTCCTGAAGTGGAAATAAAAGGCAACATCACAGCCAAAGCAATCCACCAGATGGAGCGCCCCATTTTGCCGGGTGTAAAAAACCTGATTGCGGTTGCGTCAGGAAAAGGTGGGGTTGGGAAATCGACAGTTGCAGTAAATCTGGCCATCGCGCTGGCTAAAACCGGTGCAAAAGTCGGACTGATCGATGCTGATATTTTTGGGCCATCGCTTCCAAAAATGTTTGGTGCCGAATCACAACGTCCTGCCGGAATTAGTGTTGACGGGAAGGAACGAATTCAGCCGATTACCAGATTCGGGGTGAGTTTTCTTTCCATTGGCTTTTTTGTGGCTACCGAAGATGCTGTTGTATGGCGCGGTCCGATGGCGTCAAACGCTTTGAAACAGTTGATTACCGATGGAAACTGGGGAACTTTGGATTATTTGCTTTTCGACCTTCCTCCCGGAACAAGCGATATTCACCTGACTTTGGTTCAAACAGTTCCGGTAACCGGAGCCATTATTGTTACTACGCCTCAGGACGTTGCATTGGCCGATGTCATCAGGGGAGTGAACATGTTTAAAGGCAAAGGCGTTGATGTTCCGGTGCTCGGGTTGGTTGAAAACATGTCGTGGTTCACTCCTGAAGAACTTCCGGACAACAAATACTACATTTTCGGGCAGGATGGCGGCGTAGAACTGGCAGAGAAACTTGAATTGCCATTGCTTGGTCAGGTTCCTATTGTTCAGGGAATACGGGAAGGTGGCGATTCAGGAAATCCAGTGGCTTACGATGAAAACTCCATTATCGGACAGGTTTTTAAAGAAATTGCAGCCAATGTGATTCATGAAGTGGATATCCGGAATGCAAATCTGGATCCTACCATAAAAGTGAAAGTGACACGGAAATAAACAACTTTCAGCATAAAAAATACTTCGGAACGTCGTGCAAAACCAATGCAAGGCGTTCCGTTCATTTTTATATTGAAATTTAGTGCCACTCCGAAATAGTTGGATTAAATTTTTAATTTTGTTCGGTTTTAAAAAAACAAACCGGATTTTAAGATTAAAATGATCTAAAATCAGCTAAAAAAACCTAATAAATAATTAGAATGAAACGAGTAGCAATTGGTGTCGATATTGGCGGAACAAATACCGCCATTGGAATGGTTGACGATCTGGGAAATGTAATGGTGAAAGATAACATTGCAACCCCTTCGCACGGAAATGTTGATCTTTATATTGAAGATTTATCGCTGGCAATTAATGAATTAATAAAATCAGTCAAGCTTGTTAATCCTGAAATCGAAATTCTTGGAATCGGGATTGGCGCTCCAAACGGTAACTATTACGCCGGAACAATTGAATATGCGGCCAATCTGGCTTTCAAAGGAATTGTTCCGCTTGTAAAATTGCTGAAACTAAAATTTCCTGAACTTCAGGCAATAGCATTGACCAACGATGCCAATGCTGCTGCCATTGGCGAAATGATTTATGGTGGCGCCAAAGGAATGAAAAACTTTGTGATGTACACCCTTGGAACCGGCGTTGGAAGCGGTATTGTTGTAAATGGTGACTTGGTTTACGGTAGCGATGGATTTGCCGGCGAATGTGGCCACACCACGCTGATTCCGGGTGGAAGATTATGCGGTTGTGGCGCTCTGGGCCATTTTGAAGCCTATTGCTCGGCTCCCGGTATGAAACGCACTGCTTTTGAACTGATGGTAAAATACAATGCCACCGATAGTCTGCTGGCTGACAAATCATTTAATGAACTCGATTCAAAAATGATTTTCGATGCCGCTGAAAGAGGCGATAAAGTGGCCAATGAAGTATTCGAGCAGACAGGTAAATGGCTCGGCCAGGGTTTTGCTGACACCGCTCACCATCTTAGCCCCGAGGCCATCTTTTTATTCGGAGGGCCAACTGCAGCCGGCGACTATATTTTCAAACCAGCCAAAGAAAGCATGGAGCAACATTTGCTGACTTCTTTTAAAAATAAGATTAAAATCCTGCCTTCGCAGCTAAAACCTGGCGACGCAGCAATCGTGGGTGCAAGTGCGTTGGTTTATCAGGAACTAAAAAAATAGAATAAATTGATTGTCAGAATATAACGATCAGTTTTGAAATAAATTTGAAAGGGAAGAATGACCATATTTTGTCGTTTTCCCTTTCCTCGTTTTTTCATTGTTGTTTCTCCACAATGTCCGTGGGGAAAGAATTGGTCATCCGAAGATTGGTTTAATCCGGTTTACGATGAAGTGGCTACCAAATTGCGTGTTGACGATGCGCGTATTTACCTTATGGGTATGAGCATGGGTGGTTATGGTACATGGTCGCTTGCAAACCGGATGTCTGATCGCTTTGCAGCAATTGCACCCATGTGCGGGGCTGGAGATGTTAAATGGGCCGACAATCTCAGCAAAATACCAACCTGGGTTTTTCATGGAACCGCCGACAACCAAATTCCTATCAGCAAGTCAGAAGAAATGGTGAAAGCGCTTGAAAAGAAAAATGCCAACCTTAAATATTCACGGCTTGTCAATCAGGGGCACGATATCAGCAAACAATTTAATAATGACGATATATATGCCTGGTTCAAACAATTCTCACTCAAAAGAATACCCTTCTGGGAAGAACCATTGCCATTCATGAAAACCATTGCAGCTAAAAAGGTAACAATTCATCCTCCGGAAAGGCAAAAAAGCAACGCCATTGCATCAGTTCAGGACTAATAAAAGATCGAACCAATAACAAGGTGGAGATTTCCATTGATAGCAACCAAAAATAAACCACAGATTACACAGATTCTCGCAGAAAATAAATCTGTGTTAATCCGAGTAATCTGTGGTGAAAAAAGTTACATAGCGGACTAATCCTTCTTATGCGACCAACCGGTTTTTAAACCAATCACAAAATAGATGAGTGCCACTACGCCGGCAGCAAAGATGGTGTCACCAATTACACGCATCCACCGAAGTGTGACCATCCACGGCAGTTGCAGAAAATCAGCCGAACGGGCGTACCACAACCCATGTTTCACACTTGCCCATGTTTGAGCCAGACCAATGGGTAAAACACTAATGAGCACAATAAGCAAAAGTCCAATATTTATTGACCAGAACGATAATCTAATTACTTTATCATTCCACTCATTCTTATGGTTCATTTCGCGCATTACAAATAGTGTTAGTCCGATTCCCAACATTCCGTAAACACCAAACAGCGCGGTATGAGCATGTACCGGAGTGGTATTGAGTCCCTGCATGTAATAAAGAGCAATAGGTGGGTTAATCACGAATCCAAAGATACCTGCACCAAGAAAATTCCAAAAAGCGACCGCTAAAAAGAAATTGATCGGCCATTTATAGGCTCTTACCCAATGCGTAGCGCGGCTAATCTGCAAATTGCTGTAGGCTTCGAACCCGATCAGGATCAGCGGAACTACTTCCAGGGCACTGAAGCTGGATCCAAGTGCCAGGATGGAGGTAGGCGTTCCTGAAAAATACAAGTGATGGAACGTTCCAAGGATGCCGCCAAACAGGAATACGATGGTGGTAAACAGCACGGTGGTAGTGGCGAATTTCACT
>JAUYTA010000720.1 GCA_030695265.1 Bacteroidota bacterium | reverse complement strand
CTTGTTCTTCAGTATTTAGTTTATAATCAACAATTTTTTCAATACCATCTTTCCCAATTACAACAGGCACGCCAATACATATATCGCTTTGGCCATATTCGCCATCAAGCGACACACAACATGGAAATACTTTCTTTTCGTCGCGAACAATGGATTCAACAAGTGCAGCACCGGCAGCTCCCGGAGCATACCATGCAGATGTTCCGAGAAGACCGGTAAGTGTTGCGCCTCCAACCATCGTGTCGGCAATAACTTTTTTTACTGTTTCTCCATCGAGTAAGGAATCTACCGGAATGCCATTGTAAGTAGCAAAACGAGCAAGAGGTATCATCGTTGTATCACCATGTCCGCCAATTACTGTACCCTGCAAATCAGTTGCAGGTACATTCAATGCCTGACTCAAATAACATTTAAAACGTGAGCTGTCAAGAATCCCGCCCATTCCTATTACCCGATTTTTAGGCAATCCGGTAATTTTCAATGTTAAGTATGTCATGGTATCCATCGGATTGCTGATTACAACAATGATAGCGTTCGGAGAATATTTCAAAATATTTTGTGCAACATCTTTCACAATTCCGGCATTTATACCAATCAAATCTTCACGTGTCATTCCTGGTTTTCGCGGTACGCCAGAGGTTACCACAACAACTTCCGAACCAGCGGTTTTGCTGTAATCGGCAGTAACGCCTGTTACACGGGTATCAAACCCCAACAAGGTTGCTGTTTGCATAATGTCAAGGGCTTTACCTTCAGCAAAACCTTCCTTAATATCGAGTAAAACTATTTCACTGGCCAATTCTTTTTGTGCCATTACATTTGCACAAGTTGCGCCAACATTTCCTGCTCCTACTACTGTAATTTTCATCGTTTGTAATTTATTGAGTTTTTACTATATTTTATTTGTCTAAATCAACACAAGCCTTGTAGATATTTTCAACCAATTCGGGTAATTTTGATTGAGGTACTGCCGAAAAAGCCAAGCGAATAACATTGCCAAGCACAATTACACCAGTACTGTAATTTTCGAGCAGGTGCTTGCGAATTTCTTCTGCAACCAATCCCTTTTTCAATTCAATACACATAAAATAACCTGAATTAAAAGGAAGCGAAGTGAAATACGCTGCGTAATTGGGATTTGAAAGTTCTGCGCGTAGAATCTGATAACGATTTTTTAGAATTTCAAATTTCTGCTTTTTCGACTCCGCGTAGGTTGGCGCTGAATATACTTTGTACAATAGCGATTGCGACAATTGGCTAATATTTGATATGTTTCCACGCACCGCTCCCGCTGTCTTATTTTCGAGTGCGTCATAAAGCTCAGCATTACCACCTTTAATCGCATAAGTAATAAAACCTACCCGGAAACCCCATACGTAATCTTCTTTTGTTGGCCCGTCGAGTTTTACAGCCAATACATTTTCTGAAAGGTTTGCCAATTCAACAAAAATTGATTCAGTAAAAACATTTTCTTCGTAAACCAGACCAAAATACGCATCGTCGATAATAACAACTACCTTTTTACCCTTGTCGGCCACTTTTTTAATTTCGGCTACAATGGCTTTAATTTCAGTATCTAAAGGTGTGTATCCGGCTGGGTTGTTAGGGAAATTAAGTAGCGTGATAATTTTTTCGCCTTTAATTTCGTTGAGTTTTTTCGAGAAATCGGATACATTAAATCCGCCGTTTTCAAAAAGTTCGAAAGTTGAAACTTTAGCGCCGTAACTGTTTTCCAAAATAAGGTTGTAGTTTTCCCAATAGTGGTTCGAAAGTAAAACCGTATCTCCTTCGTTTGTAAATAGATATCCCGCCATGCTTATGCCATGGGTAAGACCATTGGTAGCAATTGGGTTGCTTATCTCAGTGTCCTTAAGTGATGGATTTTTGCGATAGATTGATTCCTTCCAAAGTGTACGAAATTCAGGTTTGCCGAAACTGGGTGCATAAGGAAAAATATTTGCAGTTGGCATATTTACCAAAGCGTCAAACTCCGGAAGGTGCATTGATGTTCCATCATCTTCCACTGCCTCACCGATTGTTGCATTTATAGCTTTCCCTTTTGCCTGAGCCGATTGAGCCAAAATGCCAAGTTTCGGGAAAAATATGTTTTTGCCACGCTCCGAGAGCATTTCTAACACATTTGAATTTAATTTTTCGATTGTGTTGTTTAATGTAAAAGCTTGATTATCCATAATTATATTGTATTTAAATATTTATATTGCAGGATGTTTTGCCATTTATTATTATTTTGATGGCAAAGATAAACCTTGTTACTTAATTTATGAAGTAATACTTAATCATCGGGAGAAAATTAACGATTTAAAAATTTGGGGGAGATTGTATCCAAAGCAGCTCACTGACACCTTCATAATTATTAATCGCATCATGCGTTGCCTTAGCATTAAAGTAAATATTGTCACCTTGTTTGAGCAGGTAACTTTTCCCTTCCAAATCGAACCGTACTTCACCCGAAAGTATATGACAAAAAATTTGTCCATGCGCATGGGTAAAAAAACCTTCAATGCCAGATGCTTTAGCGAACCGTACTAAATAAGTATCCATCTGTTTATTGATATCATGATTCGATAAAAGATAAATAATTGTCCCCGATTTGTTTTGGTCGATGTATTTAATATCTTTTTTGCTAACAACCGGATTGTTGTTTAATGATTCATTTTCCCCAACCAGCTCACCAACTGTAGTATGAATGTTTTCGGCGATCGATTTCAAGGTTAAAATAGAAGGAAATGATTTGGATTTTTCAATTTGTGAAAGGGCACTTGAGCTAATACCTACTTTTTCAGCAAGTTCATTAAGATGAAGGTTAAGAAGTTCCCTTTTCTTTCTTATTCTTTCTCCTATTCGATTCATAAATTACAATATTTTCGTGCAAATATACGCTTAACTAATTAAGTGCAACTTAATAATTACAACACTTCGTTCAGAACTTAGTTATTTGTCTGATTTACAGTAATATAACTGATTGTTTATTAGGATCTTCTGAAGCAACTTATGCATTTGGCCCGCAAAAGGGAGCACTCTCGAAATGGCCGAAACGCTCGAAAAAAAAAACACATGGTTCATTTTTCCAGGAACAGCAAAGCGAGTTATGCGACTGGTGAAAGATGAAGATGTGAAAAATTTTATGTCTTTGAAGAAATCTCAAACCTTTTTAAAGATTGAATCTGTCAAACTGCTTCAGCATTATTAATGGACAAGTATTTGCTTATTGAAGGCACATTTAAAAGTTTCCGGCGGTTTTTCGGTTCCAGTTTATTTTCATTCTCTCCACTAATCAGGGATTCATAAGGTATTCCGAGATACTCATGCAACAAGGTAATCATCTTTAAAGACAAAGGTCTTTTGTTATTCAAAACTTCCGAAACTCTTGTCTTACCTCCAAACAAAGGTGCAATATCTGATTGTTTAAGGTTCATTTGTTCCATTCGAAAACGAATTGCCTCAATCGGATTGGGAGCTTCTGCAGGATACGATTCTTGTTCATATTTTTCAACAAGCATTGATAAGAGTTCCAATTCTTCCCCCTCAGAACTATTGGGTTCAATGGGATTCTCCGAACTATTTATAAGGCTATAAATACGGGCGCAAGCTTCGTTATACTCCCGTTCTGTTTTAATTATTTTAGTCTTCATAACTAATCGTTTTAGCATCAATTTTATCATATTCCGTGTGAGTTCCTTTTTCCTTACAACATCAGCAACCCATTTTCCCTTAAATTTTTTATTGCAGTACTGTTCCAAAAAAGCACAAAATCACTTCCGGTTTGATATTCAAAACTTTTTGTGAGTTCGGCAAAAGTGATTGATTTGTTGCTGCCCACCGAAACTTCGGGAATTTGCTCGAACAGCCATTTTCCTTCCTCTTGCTTCAATTGGATAACTAAATCCTGCTTTTTATTGGAGAAAGTCAATTCTGCCATTTCGAAGGTTTGGTTCTTTTTCTTTTTGCTGAAATACCTGGCGGAAACCGTTCCTCCCAGCCAGTAAATTTTAACGCTTGGGCTGGGAGTTTCAAAATCTTCGGTATCAATTGCTTTCTGAATAAAATCAGGCACAACCGATGTTCGGGGCACTTTAAAACCGAACCAATCCTGAAGTGGGAAATCGAAGCAAATGCCATGCATGTAGTTGAACAGCGATTTTCGCAATCCTTCGCTGAATAGTT
>JAUYTA010000713.1 GCA_030695265.1 Bacteroidota bacterium | reverse complement strand
GCTTATTTTATTCCTTATGCCACAGCCGAACAGGCAATGCAAACCGATATCTGGAAATCGTCTTTCATTCAATCGCTGAACGGAACATGGGAATTCAACCTGTCGCACACTCCTTACGTTCGTCCGTTCTACTTTTTCAAGGACGACTACGATACGGAAGACTGGACCACCATTCAGGTTCCGGGAAACTGGGAAATGCAGGGTTTCGATGTGCCAATCTACGTCAACGTGCAATATCCGCACGAAGCGACCCCTCCAACCATACAAAAACATTACAATCCGGTTGGTTCTTACAAACGCGGTTTCACCATTCCTGAAAACTGGAAAGGACAGGAAATCATCCTTCATTTTGGTGCGGTAAGTTCGGCCATGTATGTTTGGGTAAACGAACAAATGGTTGGTTACAGTCAGGACAGCAAAACTCCGGCAGAATTCAACATTACCAAATACCTGAAAAAAGGAACCAATTCGCTGGCAGTTGAAGTCTATCGCTGGAGCGATGGAAGTTACCTGGAAGACCAGGATTTCTGGCGCATGAGTGGTATGACCCGCGACGTGTTCCTGATGGCCCGCAACCCACAGCACATTCGCGATTACCGTGTTTCGTCGCCACTTGTAAATAATTATCAGGATGGCGAATTCAAACTTGATATTGAATTAGTAAACTCAGCTCAAACTACACCTTCGGTTACTCTCGAAGCTGTTTTAATGGACGGCGAAAATAAAGTTGCTGAAATGAGTCAGGCCGTGCAAACAGCAGTTCAGCCAGTTACGGTCAATTTTACAGCAAATGTAACTTCAGCAAAACCATGGACTGATGAAAACCCAAATTTATATCAACTCCTGATTACGCTGAAAGACGAAGCAGGTAAAGTAATCGAAGTTATTCGTCAGGATGTAGGTTTCAGAACAATAGAAATTAAAGATGCCCAGTTACTTGTAAATGGCGTAGCTATTTATTTGAAAGGTGTAAACCTTCATGAGCACAACGACATTACAGGTCATTATCAGGACGAAGCAACCATGCTGAAGGATATCCTGCTGATGAAATCGCACAATATCAATGCTGTGCGTACTTCGCATTATCCAC
>JAUYTA010000711.1 GCA_030695265.1 Bacteroidota bacterium | reverse complement strand
CCTTCAAAACAAAGGAAATGTTTATGCCGTTATGAAAGAATATGATAAAGCAGAAGAATTTTTCAAAAATGCATATGCCGAGATTATAAAAATCAATTCCCCGGCTAATCAGGCTCTAATTACATACAATTTGGGATCTCTTTATTATCGTCAAAAACGATATTCAGAAGCACAAAAATACATTGCAAGTTCATTAGAGTCATATCTGAAAATCGGAGATCGGGCATATATTGAGCGCTGTTACCGGGTTTTGGGCGCCATCTGTTTTGACCAAAAAGACTATTCCAGGGCTAAAAATTTCTATTACATGGCCCTGGAGATTGCCCAATCGATCAGAAATCCAAACTCCATTATGGGCAACTACAATAACCTTTACCAAACCTATTGGCATTTAGGTTACAACAAAAAAGATATCAATGATTTGGATAAGGCTTTGAGCTATTATCGGAGCTACAACAAAATAAAAGACAGCCTATACCAGACTGAAACAACTGCAAAAATATTAGAGTTAGAAAAACAATACGAAACCGAGAAAAAGAACACCCAGATTGCCATATTGGAAAAGGAAAACCAACATCAGGAAGATCAAATTCTGGTACAACACACTCAACGCAATTACCTGCTTCTGACCATTATACTGGTTAGCGGTATCCTCGGGATATTTGTATATTTCTTTTACTACTACAAGAAAGTAAATAAACTTTTACAGAGTCAAAGTAAAAGCATACTCGAACAAAAGAATCAAATATCGGAACAGAATGTTAAACTTCAAAAATCTGTGAATACGCAAAACAAATTGTTCAGTATCATTGGTCACGACCTTCGCAGTCCTTTGGCTTCCATTTTCAATATCTCACAATTAATTGGGTTCTATATTGAGGACGAAAATTATAAAGACCTTGAAAAGACAAAAAAAATGATGGATCAGAAAACTGAACAAATACTTGATTTGACCGATAACCTATTGAGTTGGGCAGTAAGCCAGACCGATAGCTTGAAACCACATTTCACGCCATTGAGCGTAAAGGAAACTTTTGATGATTGCCTTGAACTTTATCGGCCGATCGCAGGAGATAAAAACATCACAATTGAATGTTTTGAACAATCAGACCTCATGGTTTGGGCTGACCGGAATATGGTAAAGACGATTTGCAGAAATTTGGTGAACAATGCGATTAAGTTTACACACAAAAATGGGCGCATTGAAGTTTGGTATGAATCCAGAGACCAATTTGCCTTAATCTCAATAAAAGATTCAGGAATAGGAATTGATAAGTCCAAGCTTGAGTCGCTGTTTGAAATCGATCACGAAAAAATTACCCGGGGTACCTCAGGAGAAAAGAGTACCGGATTAGGACTTTCTGTATGTAAAGAGTTCGTTGATGCCATGAAAGGAAAGATTTGGGTTGAAAGCGCAACAGGTTTAGGGAGCCAATTCAATATTGAACTGTTATTGTATGATCCCGAAATCCATAAATCAAAACAAAAACCAACGCCAAAAACGGCACTATCTGCTTCTTTCTCAAATTGATAAAAACCACTTTGTATTTTGAAGTCAAACACTCTCCGGAAAATTTGTAGTTTTAGGCCAAATTCTGAATGGTCTTGAATAAAGAAATATTCATAATTTTATATAACTTTTTAGGTGCGAATCGTATAAAATCATATGCGATATTCTAAAAAGCAAACAGATGAAATACAGGACAAACGATGTTTTGGTAGTGGTACCTCTGACAGACGAGGGGAAAATCGTGTTAAGACAAGCCATCAATCTGCAGAAGATAATTTCTTTTCGAATATTCATTTTGAATGTAATTCCACCATTGTCCTTTTTTAACCGACATTTTAATCCACATAAAGTAGAAGCATTGAAAAAAGAGGCATTGCAGAAACTTACTGATTTTGTAAAAGATTTTTTTGGAGGAGAAATTCCGGAAAAGGTGATTTTAAAAATTTCGACAGGAAATCTGGTTTCGACTCTAATAAAACATGGACAAATGGAAGATTATTTATTCATGATCCTGAAACGAAGTATTCATCAGTTAGGTATCACGAACCTGCTTGATCAAAATGAGATTGATAAGATTATTGGACACGCACACTGCCCTGTATTATCAGTTAATGAAGAATCAACCCAACAGGAATTAAAAACCATTTTGGTTCCAATTGATGTTTCTGAGAATACAAAAAAAAGATTATTGTGGGCCAGCATGTTTGCAAAAAAGGCCAATGCAAAAATCCTGATTGTATCGGCATTGAATGCCAACATTGATGTGCAAAAAAGTTTAGCTCTAAAAAATGCCGAAATAATTCAGTCAATGCTTTCGGAAAGGGGGATTGAATCTGAACTGGAAATTCTTAAAGTGTTTGGTCAGGTCAAACATGGTATGGTTTTATCGTTTATCGACACCGAAAAACCTGATTTAATTATCATCAGAAAACACCATAAAGTATCCTTCTTCAGTAATACGATCGGTGACTTTGCAAAAGAAATTATCCACGGATCCAGTATTCCGGTATTTACCGTAAGTCAAAGACAAAGAGACATTGCGCATCAATTACCGTAGTTTTTTATGAAAAAATTCTTTGCCATTTTATTCCTGACTTGTATTTCATTCCCAATTGTAAATGCCCAGTCGCACTGGTCGTTCGAAGTGCATAGTGGTCAGGTTTTTAATCTGCCCATGCCACTTACAATCAGGCAGGATGGCTATCCCGATATTAAATTTTGGGCGCAGTATTCTTCGGAATCTTTTATCCTCCCTGTATATTGGGATATACGTTTGGGGCGGTGGCAAAATAAACGAGCCTGGGAATTCGAAGTAATCCACCACAAACTTTATTTAATAAATACTACGCCAGAAGTTCAGAAATTCAATGTTTCACATGGATTTAATATAATCATGGTGAATCGTGGATTCGAAAAAAAATCAATCCGTTACAGGACAGGAGCTGGAATTGTGCTGGCTCATCCCGAATCAAAAATCAGGGGCAAAGAATATGGTACTTCTGTGGTTGATTTAGATATGGGGTATTACATTTCGGGTCCTGTAATTAACTTTGCCATCAGCAGGCCGTTCTATATAGGTAGCCATTTCTACGTCAATGCCGAAGCCAAAACTACACTGGCTTATTCGAACATTAAAGTAGTTCAGGGAAATTCAGATGTTTACAATATTGCCTTTCATCTTATCCTGGGACTGGGTGCCGATTTTCTAAAATCCGGGAACGAGTAAAAGGTAAAGTAATGGAGTTATTTAAGTTCAGTTTGTAACCTGGGCTGACATTTTCATGTTGACGAACCCTAATTTCATGGCCATTTCGACATTGGCATCCGGAAGAACATCGCCGGGATTTGGATTCGAAGGAACTTCCATATTATTTCCGGTAACCTGAATTTCAGCAGGAATCTCTCCATTTTGCTGGAAAGCAGCTTTGTTTATGAAATTGCTCATGTCGAAATAGAGCTTATCGCCTTTCTTATGAATGGTAATTTCATCCTTAAATACCAGCTTCTCCTTCGGATCCAGTGACTCAATCAGGTAGGTAATATCCATGTCGTCTCCACTAAGGGTTAAATGTGTGATGGTGTACTTCACCGTGTTGGTTTCCTTGTCCTTCTTGTCGAAAGATTTGTAAACCAGAACAGTTCCTTCTTTAGTCGGGAAAAAAATTTCCTGAGCTTTCAACGCCATTCCGAAAAAGATCATCACTGTGAAAAGAATTAATTTTTTCATGATTTAGTTTTTATGGTTCTTAAAGTTTGATGAATTCAACTCTGCGGTTCAAGGCTTTATTGACA
>JAUYTA010000180.1 GCA_030695265.1 Bacteroidota bacterium | reverse complement strand
GTGAGATAAATGAAAATTTCAGTATAAAAAACAGGATTGAACTATCGGTTTATTCAAAACTGGAAAAAGAGAAAGGATACCTTGTTTATCAGGATTTAATTTACAAACCTGTGGGCAAACGGTTTTCGATGAATGGGCGATTGGCATATTTCGCAACAGATGGATACAATTCAAGATTGTACGCTTATGAAAACGATTTGCTGTATTCGTTTTCTATACCGGCACTTTACGGTAAAGGAATCCGCAGCTACTTCAATTTCAGGCAAGCGCTGAATGATAAATTGACATTTTGGCTCAAGTTTGCCGCAACACGCCGATTTTCGCAAAGCGGAATGGAAGAACCTGCTGATCTGGCTACGAAATCGGAATTGAAAATTCAGCTAAGGTATCAGTTCTGATTAATGTAATATTGTAAATCAGGGATAATCAACTTGTTATACAGAAGTAAAAAAAACAAATTATTGAGATTTTGTAACTCATGTTCGTTCTCAATTGCTATATTTGCGCTTCAAAAAAATCTGTGCATGATTCCAAAAATAAACTTCGACGACATACGTTCTTTCAACGATTCAGAGGTCGATAAATATATTCAACTGCTTCTGAATGAACCACGTTTTCAACATATTTTAGAATTTATTTTCAGGGAAAAAGAAAAAATTGAGCAAGCTCAGGTTGCACTCTCCCATATTCATACAATAAAAGATCTTCAACACAAATTTGTATATCAGCTGGTTAACGAACTTATCCTGAAACGTTCAACTGACGGATTGACATCGAGCGGATTGGAAAATCTGGATAAAAGCAAAAGTTATTTGTTTATTTCAAACCATCGGGATATTATTCTCGATTCGGCGATCCTTAATTTTCTGATTGTGCTGGAAGGTATGAATACGACCGAAATTGCGATAGGCAATAATTTACTTATTGAGAATTGGATTGAATATGCAGTAAAACTCAACCGCGCATTTGTTGTTCGCCGCAACCTTCCTGCCCGCGAAATGCTGATGGCTTCAAAGAAACTTTCGGAATACATCAGGAGGAACATTACCAAAAAGAACAACTCGGTTTGGATAGCCCAACGCGAAGGCAGAACCAAAGACGGCTTCGACAAAACTCAAATAGCTTTACTTAAAATGCTTAATTTAAGCAATATAAAAGAATTCAGCGAAGGATTTAAGGAATTACAGATTGTTCCGATTTCAATTTCGTATGAAATAGAACCGTGCGGAATATCGAAGGTGGATGAGTTATACAAAAAGAATA
>JAUYTA010000709.1 GCA_030695265.1 Bacteroidota bacterium | reverse complement strand
TTATTGACGGCTTCCATCTGATCAACCACTCCTTCAGGACAATTGGTAATTACCACTTTCAGCGGATTTAGCACGCCCATCACACGTTGCGCATTTTTGTTCAGGTCTTCGCGAACCGAATGTTCCAAAAGGGCAACATCGGTAATTCCGTCGGTTTTGGTAACTCCGATGCGATCGGCAAAATTCCGGAGTGATTCGGGTGTATAACCACGGCGGCGCAATCCACAAATGGTAGGCATGCGCGGGTCGTCCCAACCGGTAACATGATTGTCTTTCACCAATTCGAGCAATTTTCGCTTGCTCATTACGGTATAGTTGAGGTTCAGCCGCGAAAACTCGATTTGTCGCGGACGGTAATCCGAATCTTTCAACTGATCGACAAACCAATCGTACAGCGGACGGTGAACTTCGAATTCAAGGGTGCAGATTGAATGGGTAATTCCTTCCCAGTAATCGCATTGTCCGTGGGCAAAATCGTACATCGGGTAGATGCACCATTTGTCGCCGGTGCGGTGATGCGGCGTTTTCATAACCCTGTAAATAATCGGGTCGCGCATGTGCATGTTGGGCGATGTCATATCAATTTTGGCACGCAAAACCCGCACGCCTTCGTCGAATTCTCCGGCTTTCATGCGCAAAAACAAGTCAAGGTTTTCCTCTGTTGAACGGTTGCGGAACGGGCTTTCTATCCCCGGACGGGTAGGCGTTCCTTTCTGGGTGCTGATGGTTTCAGCATCCTGATCGTCGATGTATGCTTTTTCTTCCTGAATAAGTTTTACTGCAAATTCAAAAAGCCGGTCGAAATAATCGGAGGCGTAAAGTTCGCTGTTGTTCCAGTTAAATCCCAACCAATGAACATCTTCCTTGATGGAATCTACGTATTCGGTTTCTTCTTTCGTAGGGTTGGTATCGTCGAAACGTAAATTGGTCAAACCGTTGTATTTCTGAGCGGTTCCAAAATTCAGGCAAATTGATTTTGCATGACCAATGTGCAGGTACCCGTTGGGTTCCGGGGGAAACCGGGTATGCTCACGACCATTGTTTTTACCTGCGCTAATCTCTTCTTCAACAATCTGGTGAATAAAATTATTTGATTTCACCACATTGTCATTCTCAACTACATGTTCGCTCATTTGATTTCAGTTTTTTCAATTGTGTTACCGACAAAAGTATAAAATGATTTCATGTGTCAGTAATTTGTTTTTTATTTGTCACATGGAACTCCCCAAAAAAAAATCTCTTTGAAATAAATTAACAAATGGTCGTTTCATCTGTCAGATATTAAGCCTTTTTAAAATTGAATTCCGGTACAATAAAATTAATTTTGTCGGCGAAGTCGGGAGTCGGAGAGTGAATGTGAGAATTTGGGGATGTGAAGATTTGAAAATAATTTGACCGTTACGGGGACAATGGGTTAATCTCCGAACTTAAGTTCGCTTTAGGTACTTCGAACTTTTTAATAGTAAATTGTAAATAGTTCAATTGTAAATAAATTATGGCTTTTATAGAAATTGAAGGAATGGAGTTTTATGCTTTTCACGGGCATTTTGAAGT
>JAUYTA010000703.1 GCA_030695265.1 Bacteroidota bacterium | reverse complement strand
GCCTGAAACCCGAAAGGTTTGGTTTTAGCTGCTTCGATCACTTCCCAGATGTCGATTCCCATTTTCCCGGCAAGTAAAGCCATTTCGTTGATCAGACTGATGTTTACCAGCCGATAAGTATTCTCCAGAATCTTTACCATTTCAGCAACTTTTGGAGAACTCACCAAATGCAGCTGGTCGATGGCTTTTGAATATATTTTTTGTCCTATTTCCAACCCTTCAGGAGTAATTGCTCCTAAAACTTTGGGTGTATTTTTGGTATGGAAGCTTGTATTTCCCGGATCAACGCGTTCAGGAGAATATGCGAGCCAAAAGTCGGTGCCGTGGCGGAAGGTTGTAGGGTTGTTATTGTTGTTTTTGTTGTCGTTGTTGTAATCGTTGTTGTTGTTATTGCCGGAAGCTGCCTGCAAAAAAAACGGGTTTTGTTTGGATGACTCTTCAATCAGCGGGAGCATGAACTCTTCGGTAGTGGTGGGGTAGGTGGTGCTTTCGAGACTGATAAAAGTGCCTGGTTTCATGTTTTGTCCGATGGCGATACATGCCGATTCGATGTAACTCATGTCGGGTTTGCGGAATTTATCCAAAGGAGTGGGCACACAAATCAGCAGCGCATCACATTCTTTTATCCGGGTGAAATCGTTAGTCGCAGTCAGTTTAATGTTCCCGACCACTTCGCGCAATACCGCATCGCGAATATCTTTGATGTAGTTCTCGCCGTGATTGATCTTATCGACTTTGGTCTGCGATTTATCGAATCCAATGACCTGTACGCCTGCCTGAGCGAAGTTTACCGCTAGGGGGAGTCCGACATAGCCAAGACCTATTACACCAATGGTTTCGGTGTTGGCGGCTATTTTTGAGAGAAGAGATTTCATATTGGATTAAGCGGATTTGCAACGGTTGATGAAAAGGTTGTCAGTTGTGGAAAATGGTTGTCGGTTGTCAGTAAAATGCGAATTTCACGAATTAAAGAGAATTCTCACGAAGGTTTTTTACGATAGACGTGGCGTTGTTGGTTGTCTGTTGTCGCCCCATCGCCAAGTCGCCGTTTCTCCCCATCGTTTTTTCCTTTTTTATTGGATATTGGTTATTCGTTATTGAGTATTGGATATTTGATATCGAGTATTGCCCTCCTGCTTCGGATAGGGATATTATCGCCCTATCGCCCTATCGCCTCATCGCCCTATCGCCTCATCGCCCTTTCGCCTCATCGCCCCGTCTCCCCATCGCCCTGTCGCCTTTTCTCCCTCTCTTACCCGTTCGTTTCGTTCCACTTAGACTTTATGTCGCCAAGAAATTCTCTTCCGAATACAATTCCAACACCTACGATTCCCCCCAGAAATATCCAGATAAAAACAATCATCGCTTTCTTTGGTTTCGATTTTTCGGTAGGAACGGTAACTGGTTCTATTATTGTAAATACAGGAGTGTCCTTTTTTACCTGAATTTTTGCCTGTTCAAGTTGTTTCGCCAGATCCTGAAAAACGGCATATGCAATGGTGTAACGGGTTTGAATACGGTCGGTTTCAATCTGTGACAAGCCGCTGGTGAAATTTTTGTTTCGGTCGCTCACAATTGCAAGGTTTACCTGAGCCTTTTCGAATTCGGCCTTGGTTTCGTTGTATCGTCCCTGAATAAAATCGAGGTTGGCTTTGGCTTTCTCGATTTTGAATTCGGTGATGTAACGTTGCAGTAAATCCTGCGATTTCTGCGCAAGCTGCGCCGCAACCAATGGTTCCGGCATGCGGGTTGCAAGGGTTAAATATCCTTCCTTGGCGTTCACATCCAGCGAAATAATTTCATCCAACGATTTTTTTACGGTGTATTGGTCTTCAGTCAACAGGATTGGCTGTTTGGTTGAATCAGCGGGCATGGTCAGTTCTTTTGGTTTCCCTTTTATGGCGCCGATTATTACTCCCGGAAGACCGATGGTGTATTTTTTTATTGAACCAAAAACGGACGATTTACTGTATTTTGTGTAAAACTCGAACAGGGTAATGGGCTGTGAATGTTCCTGAAAATTGAGCGGGGTATTCATCATTTCCAACTGAAAAGGAATGCTGCTTATAATTTGAGGATAAACCATCGGCGAAAGCTCAGCTCCCGGATTCACATCCAGACTAATGCCTGCCAATGCTGCCAGTCCACCAAGTCCGCCCATTTTGGATTGACTGTCGCCCATTTGGGGAACCATTACCGTAGAGGCCGTATATTCTTTTGCCGATAGCAGGGCAACGGCCACTCCAATTATTGCTCCTGAAATTACAGATAAAATGATGGTTCTGCGACCATTCCACATGGTTTTAACCAGGGCAAGAAGATCAATTTCGTCGTCAGCGATGGGTTGGGGAGTGGGTGGAGGGGTGAATTGTTCTGACATGATGTGAGTTGATTGTTTTAATGTTGTCGGTTGTCAAAAAGCTTGTCACACTTCGACAAGCTCAGTGTGGCGGTTGTCAAAGGAGAATATTTTTTCAACCTACTTTGCCAACTGTTGTATCAGCAGGTACAAGGTTAACAGTGAAGTTGTAGCAGCGGTTGTTCTTGCCCAAAGCGCATCCATATCAACTTTCTTCCCTTCAACCGGTTTTTCCTTTGGCGGTTTCATTTGCATGCAAATCATTGATCCCGGTTTGATATTGGGATAATTCCGGAAAAGGTAAAGAAAATGTTTAGTTGAATGCATCTCATCGTTAGGCAGGGTTACAGTTATGCTATTGCGGTCAACCCGTTGTTCAAACCCACCGGCAAAGTTGTGGATATACCAGCGGGCCGATTTCGACCCCTGAAAAATGACGTTTTTTACGGTAGTATTTTCCGGATAAATGGAATATTGCGCCATACGGGTTCCTATTCCGCGGATAGATACCGTATTTTCAAGCCGGTTGATATTGATCACATCTCCTTCGAACAGGATGGGATCTGCTTGAAGGTTTCCTGCACGGTTCATTGCTTTCCTTATATTCATACTGATGTTTCCCCGGTTTCTGTAGGTCCGGAAAAGGCGGCTTCCCAAAGGATCGGCATCACTGAGCAATCCACCTGCTTTTTTGACGATATCGCTTAGTTGGACTTGTTTTGAATCCAATACATACGTGCCGGGGTAATTCACCTGTCCATTGATTTCGACCGTGCGGCCTAAAGTAAATTCAGGAGTTAATCGAACAACTACCTGATCATAAGGCTGAAGTGTAAAATTTTGAGGATTGACGACTTGATAATTGGAATCGACCTGAAGTGTGATCATGTCCAATCTTGTTTTTTCGGTAGGAGAGAGGATGGTACGGAAAATTTCAACCTTGTTTAAAGCAGCGCCTACATTAAACCCACCAGCATTGGTTAAAACATCAGGAATTGTCAGACTTGGGTCGTATGTAAAACCACGTGGATTTTTTACAGCCCCAAAGACCCGGACTTCGCCCACATTGGTATAAGTGGTGTTGTCGTAAATATTGAGCTGGTCGCCTGCCTGTAATTCGATGTCATCGGACTGGCTTAGTTCTATCCGGATGTATTGTATTTCTACCGGGTTAAGGAGGTTTTTACGAAAAATATAAGCAACCGGATAAACACTGTTTTTTAAACCACCTGCCATTTCGATGGCTTGTTTTACGGTGAGGCGGTCGTTTAATGCAAGGTTTTTTTCGAAAGGTGTACGCACATGTCCGTTTACCGAAATGCTGGCAATATCGCGGTATGACGCCTGATCCATTACTTTTACCCTGTCTCGAGGCTGAAGTGAAAAATCTTTTGCACCAGTTTGTGTTTCGGGGAATGGAATAGTCAGTAGTTCAACAGTCTCGTCCGGTCTTATCCTTTCAAGAAATAAAACATCGGTTTTGGCCTGATAAGTAGGTTTTGCATTTTCGAGCAGACTCCTAAGTGTTGGATTGGCTGAAAGGTCGAAACGTCCGGGATAATAAACACTGCCTTCTATGTCAACATATTGGTCCATCGGTTTTCCAATTGATTTGATGCGGACCACATCTCCATTTAAAAGCGGAACCTTAACTTTTCCGGTTCTGACTTCTTCCAGGTTCCATTCCATCAGGCGTTGTTCTCCGTTCACGTAGCGCTGAATCTGTACAAAATCAGGAAAAACATCCATTTTAACATCTCCGGAATATCGGATCAAATCGGTTAATGTTTCGTTCGGCAGCATTTCGTAAAACATTGGTCTTTTAACGGCTCCTTCAATGGAAACAAGCAGTTTGACGACCGGAACAAAAATGATGTCGTTGTTCTGAAGTTCAAACCGGAACTGTGCAGCCGGGTCGTTCATAAAAGTATAAATGTCTATGTTTTTACGGGTTTCTCCCCGGATGAGCTGAATTGAACGTACAGAACCGATTTCTGTTGGACCGCCTGCTGCCGATAAGGCATTCAGGGCAGAATTTAATGCTGAAATATTAAATCCGCCGGTGATTTTGGCTTCTCCGAATACATTGACCATGATGGTGCGAGCTGTTACAATTGTCAATGCAAGCTGATCGGAACGGAAGGTATAGGAAGAAGACAACCTGTCCTTGATAACTTGCCGGGCTTGTGCCAATGTCAATCCTTTCAGGAATATTTTAGCAGAACCTGTAGGTTGAATTGAGCCGTCAACTGCAATCTTTTGCTGAATATCGGTTTGTGAAGCGCCGAAAATCGTTATTCGTATTTCATCACCATCGCCCAGCACATAAGTTTCGGGAGCCTGAGCGCCATCGGTGGTGCGAAACACATCAAGTGTCTGATCGGTAAATAATGAATGGCCATAAATATTGCTTCCATTACCTTTTTTCGCCCCGGCAGTTTGTATCACCCTCTGAGAAGCTTCAGCTGCGGCTTCCTGCATCGTTGTTACAGGTGCAGTTGTTGCAGACGTATTGGTCTGTTGTGTTGCAGCATTGTCAGCTGGAGGAATCGTTTGCGGTGTGTTTATTATTATTTGCTGAGGGGTGCTTTTTCCTGCTTTCTTTTCCGCCTCAAGTTCATCCAGCACAGCAGTTACCCTGCTCTGGTATTGGGGAAGTTCAGCCGGAGGAATATTTTCGAGGTCTATTCCTTTTTGTAAAAGCCTTACGCGTACTTCACTCTCGGTCAGTCCACGCTTTTGCAATTCAGCGTTTATCTGTGCCATGATAACTGGCGTAACCGTTTGAGACTGTACCATCATCGGTCCAAATAGAAAAAAGGCTACAACCAAAACCAGAATACAAAAGGGCTGCAATTTAAAGATTGGTGATTTCATAAATAATTGAATTTACTTTATTTTTTTGCTATTTGTTATTGTCCGATTTCCAGATCAGCAAAACCGGTTTGTTGTTGTAAAACTGAATCATTTCCTCCTTGTTCAGGATAATATATTTGAGCCTGCGACTAATAAATTTTTCTGCTTTCTCTACCAGGGTATCAATGTAAGGTCGATCAAGGTTGTCACCGACCAAAGTCAAGTCTATAATTTTCGAATCCTTCCCGATGGCAAAATCCCCAGTCAGATAAGCCGCCTGCAAATCACCGACCTGAGAGGTGATCTGGTCGATTATCTGGTCGATGCCAATGAATTTTTTGAGAATGTTATTAATGTCATTAAACAACGGATGTTCAATGTTTGCATGAAACATTTTTTTGTTCCCTTCAGTGGATGTATCAAGTAAACCTGCATTCTCGAGCCGGTTCAGTTCTACCCTTATCGAATTGGTGGATTCTCCAAATTCGATTTCCAAACTCCTCAGGTAACTCTTTGTCTGACTATTCAGGAAGAATTTAAGCAGAAGTTTGATTCGGGTTTTCGATGTAATTAAACTTTCGATCATTTTTTAAGGACAAACGATTCTTTCTGATCGTTTATGTGAATTGTGAAGTTGATTGGCTAGTGTTGATGTTGAGTGCTTTAGCTGAATGTTTAGGATGCTTTTTTCACAGCTTCGCCTCCTCAGTCACACAACAAATGTGAGCCTGAATCTGTAAAAAGACTAAAATTAAAAGTCTGTAATTGCATATTGAACGACAAAAGTAATGTTTTATTTTATTATGCCGATTAATATCGAGTACAAAAACAACTCAAAAAGCAATTGAAAGTTTATGGTGAGTAAAAAGAGAATGCTTTTTAGGATCAGTTGATGTATTCCGCGGACGGCTTCAACACACTATTCCTTTACTACCATACTTTCGCCACTACGCGGCTTTGATGGGGATAAGGTGCATCGCACCGAAAGTATGGTAGAAGAAAATAGATTAACGAAAACAGGCGCATCCTTTATTCGCAACAGAAAGAAAATGTTGTATGCACCGCAAATTAGTAGCTAACAAACAGTCAATATCTTCGGATTCCCCAAAAATGAACTGATCAATTTTGCCTATTTCCCCACAAGAATTTGAATTGATCCAATTTTACTGGTTGCGCCTACATCTCTCAATTTTAAAGCATAAAAAAAGAGGACAACTTTCGTTATCCTCCTAAGTGGGCGATGACGGATTCGAACCGCCGACCCTCCCGGAATAACCGGGAGGGTCTGAGCCAGCAGAACTAATCAGCCCAACAAGTTTTGACCTGTCTTTCCAGCTTTTTATACCGATTGGAGAAATGTAATAGTCCAATTATCGCTCACTCAATTGGCCTAACATTTCTAT
>JAUYTA010000700.1 GCA_030695265.1 Bacteroidota bacterium | reverse complement strand
ACCTGAAATCCGGTTTTCGGCGGTATAGGCAGCCATGTTGATGGCATCGTTGGCTGTTCCGATGGGTGGCGAATAGGCAAAGTCAATGTCTGCAATATCACTGACGGTCAGTTTTGCAGCAGTTGCTGTTGCAATTACATCCAGACGTTTGTCAGCTCCTTTGTAACCAGCCGTTTGTCCACCGAGAATAATTCCGGTGTTGCGGTCGTAAATCAACATGGTGGTGACAGTTTCGGCGCCTGGATAATAGGAAGTGTGATGCTCTTTGTGAACCACCACCGCATCGGCATCCAATCCTGCTGCACGAGCCTGTTTCAGCGAGAAACCGGTTATTCCGGTTACTGCCTCAAAAACGCGAACGACTGAAGTTCCGATTGAACCTTTGTATGCATGATTTCCGCCCAAGGCATTTTCGGCGGCAATTCGTCCCTGACGGTTGGCAGGTCCAGCCAGTGGGATTCGTACTTTTTTACCGGTTACGCGATGTTCGATTTCGACCATATCGCCCGCTGCAAAAATATCAGGATCGGAAGTTTGCAATTGTGCATTGACGAGCAATCCGCCAGCCTCACCAATTTCAAGACCTGCATCAATTGCCAGTTGCAACGTTGGCCGAACACCAATCGACAGCAAAACCATATCGGCATCAAGTACTTTCCCATTGTCGAATTTTACTGTCCGCGGCATGATTTCGGTAACGCCTGCACCGGTATGAATACCAACGCCATACGAAAGCATTTCATTCTCAACAAATCCTGCCGTTTCGGCTTCCATAATGGCCATTACGTGCGGCATCATTTCCACCACATTAACCTTCAAGCCCCTTTTTACCAAGGCTTCCACCATTTCAAGACCAATAAATCCACCACCTACAACGACTGCGTTTTTGGGTTTCTTTTCTTCCAGATGGAGTGAAATCTTGTCCATGTCTTCCAATGTCCACAGCGTGAAGACATGATCGAGATCGGCACCGGGCAATGTTGGTTTTATTGGACGACCACCTTGAGCAAGAATTAGTTTGGTGTATTCAAACGTTTTCACTTCACCGCTGCGGGTGTCCATGGTTTTCACTTTGTGTGTAACCCTGTCGATTGACGAAACGATCGTATGTGTATGCACTTCAACTCCGTATTGCTCGTTGAAACTTTCAGGACTTTGCAGAATCAGTTTCGAACGGCTTTTGATGTCGCCGGCAATGTAATACGGCAAACCGCAGTTGGCGAACGAAATGTCAGGTCCGGCTTCGAGCATTGTAATTTGTGCAGTCGGAGAAATGCGGCGAACTTTTGCCGCCGCAGTTGCTCCTGCTGCCACTCCCCCTATAATTAATATCTTTTCCATGTTCTAATTTGTTGTTTTTATTTAAAATTTATGATATTTTTTGATTCTTGATTCTTGTCGTTTTTAGTCATTTACTGCGTGTCATTGATAGTCATTTGCTTCGCGTCATTGAAAGGTCAAGGTCATTTTCTGTGAGCAGAAATGATTTAATGACTTTTTTATGACCATTAATGACTACCGAATGACTGATAATGAAATCCAATTGCATCGACTTGCTAACTAACTTTCGCCATCTCTTTCAGTAAAAACTCTTTTGATTTGATTCCCACAAAACGGTTGATTTCGGCGCCGTTTTTAAACAGGATCATTGTTGGGATGTTGCGAACTTTAAATTTGTTGGCTAGCGACTGGTATTGCTGAATGTCAACTTTTCCAACATGTGAGTTTCCTGATAATTCAGCAGAAACATCGTTTAAAACCGGCGCCATCATGCGACAAGGCGCGCACCAGCTTGCCCAGAAATCGACCAGCACCACTTTGCCTTTTGTTTTTTGCTGAAAATTTTGTTCCGTAAGTGTCAATACTTTTTCGTGGTCGGCCACCAAAGGAGTGTTTTTCATTTTTGCCATTGCAAAATAGCGGAACCCGATGAAAGCTGCCATTAGAACTCCGATGATAATAAATGTTGTTTGCATATTACTTTTGTTTATTTTGTTTGTTCTGATTATTTAAGCATTTACGGTTGCGGCGAATTCCTGATCCAAAATTGCGGTCATCTGCTCCTTCGATTGAATACCTGTTGTCGCTTTCACTACATGTCCGTTTTTGTAATAAATGGTAAACGGAATTCCCATAAAACCGCGAACTTCAGGCAAAGCTCGTATAACCTGCGATTCAGGATTGTCAAATTCCATGTCGAAGAATTTTCCATGTGAATATTCGCTTTCCAATTCTTCGGCAATCCGGTAAACCGGAACACACATGGATCCCATTCGGCCACAAATAACCACTACGTTTTCTTGTTCGCTGATTATTTGTGCAAGTTCTGCGGCGCTTTCAATGTGTTTTAAATTGGTATATAACATGAGTGCTTTGTTTAAATTGTTACGATGCAAAACTACATCAGAAAATACGGCGAGTAAAGATTTTCAGGGTGAAGCACATCGGCTCCTGAATTGAACTGCGACAACTTTTTTATTGATATAATTCTAACTTTACCATTTTAATTCAGGAAGTAGTAAGATGAACCACATAGACACATAGAAAACATAGTTCTAAATTTTCTATGTGAACTATCCCGAGCAATCGGGACAAGTTGTGCCTATGTGGTTAAAAAATATTAAAGTATATGAAACCCATTCTCGAAACCGACACCGATTTTTTTTGCGATCTTCAGGCTCCATGTTTTCAAACGCTCACCACTGATGAGGTTGAGCTTGTAAGGACAAGTAAAACGCAGGTATTGTTTCGAAAAGGCGATAACCTTACCAAACAGGGGACTTTTGCTTCGTATGTGCTTTTTGTGATAAAAGGGCTGGCCCGGCAATATGTTGAGGGCGACAACAATAAAACATTCAACCTGAGAATCATCAAACCGGGTGAGTTCGTCGGATTATCTTCCGTATTCGCGAAAAATACATTCAATTATTCATCGGTAGCGCTTACCGATTGTCAGGTTTTCCTGGTTGAAAAAGAAGCCATTGCGCAGATAATCAGGCAAAACGGAACATTCGGGCTTGGAATAATTCGCCGGTACGTTGAGCAAAATTCCAACCTTTACGATACGCTTCGAACGGTAATGTACAAACAGATGAATGGCCGTATTGCAGATACTTTGTTATATATAGATAGCCTGAAGGCCGAAAATCCGGAGATATTTCAACTTCTGTCGCGAAAAGACTTGGCCGATTTTGCCGGTATTTCAACAGAGAGTGCAGTAAAACTCCTGAAAAGCTTCGAGAAAGATGGCTTGATAAAACTGAATGAGAAAGATGTAACCATTCTAAATCATAGCACTTTGTCAGAAATCAGCAAAAGAGGTTGATTTCTAAAACCTGTAACTTACACTAAACTGAAAATTTCTTGGATTTCCGGGAGTATAGCATAAGTCTGTAACACTTGTTTTTTCTCCTTTAAGTCTTGTTTCTGTGGCAAACTGCGCCTCATTCCATTCACTGTTCAGAATGTTTTCGCCATGAACTGCAAAAGTAAACTGCCGGTAAGTATATGCCAGACTTGAATTAAACAGCGAATGACCCAATGCTACAATTGAATTGTCTTCGTTTGCAGGCCGGTCACTCAGGTGCCGAAATCGGATTGTTCCACTGAAACCTTTTGAGCGAATTACGCTTAGTCCAGCCGAAGCGGTTAAAGTTGGCGCAAGTGGAACATAGTTTTCGCCTTCAGGAAGATTTATAATTGTTGCTTTTGCCGATGAAATATCGACATCGGCCCAAAGCCAGGGCTTAATTGCCAGACGCGCTTCGGCATCAATTCCCAAACGCTGTGTCGGGTCGCTTAATTCGGCCATTCCACCATCACCAGTGTAAACGAATTCTTTATCAAGGTGCAAATACCAGGCTGAAAGCGATAAGTGAAGTTTCTTAAACAGGCGGCTTTTTACCCCGATCTCCCCGGCAGTAGCTTTTGGCAAAGTCCCTGTGTTGCGCATTCCCGGGTCAAAATTGTATTTATTCAAACGGGCATCAATCTGGTCATTGCTTAATCCCTCGTTTTTCCATGTATTTGAAAGCTCTTTTACCCTGGATCCGATTACAACATCTCTTGCATCGTTTGAGTGAAAACCCTGTCCGAAGTTTAGGTATAAATCAAGGTTCTTTGAGGGTGAAATGATGAAATTTAATTTGGGACTGAATACCGATTGGAAAGAAATGCCCGACGCACGAGGTAAGCCATTGTTAATGGTATCGAGCGACGCACCCACGTTATCATCCTTCGAAAATGTAAAATAATCGTGGCGCAAACCCCACACCATCCTGATTTTCTGACTAAAAACTACTTCCTGCTGAAACCAGCTATTCAGGCTTTGTTGATCAATAACATCATTGGTAAACGCATTCATTCTTATCCGGTTTGGACTGTGCCACAATTGAACGTCGATTAAATCGCCCCTGTAACCCCCACCTATTTTGTTTACTTGCCTGAAACCCAGCCACGACGTTGCAAACTTGTAACTCGCATTAATCCCCTGCATGTTTCTGTGTTCATTTTGTTCAATCATGTCGCCGTTTACCGTATCGGTGAGGAAGTAGGTAAAATTTGAATATAGCTTGAAATTGTATTGTGAGAAAAATGAACTGACTTCGAATTCGTTACCGGTTGAGGAAAGAAACTTGTAATTGACATTGATATTCTTCCGGTTTGTTACACCTCCTTCGAGGTTGTCAATTCCTCCAAATCTACCAATAATGCCTTGTTCCACTGCTCTTTCAGGAATTTGTCCCGAAGCATCCCATCCGGTAGAAAAGCCGCCTGCTGAAAAAGTTAGTTTGCTGTTTGGTGTAAGCTGAAAGAAATATTTACCAAATACATTCATTCGTCCAAAATTGGCGGGACTTTCAAAGGGTCCATCGGAGCGATGGTATTGCATAGCCATGTATCCGTTTTGTTGCATTCCGCCTTTATCAGGCTGGAACATAAAAGTATATTTTTGAGTATTGAATTGTCCGGTTTCCAATTTTACCAGGTTGCTTTCAAGAACATCTTTGGTTTTAAAGTTTACTGCTCCGGCAGTATAAAAATCGCCAATGCTGGCTAAATAAAGTCCTTTATTAACTTCCATCTGATCAACCGTTTCTGAAATCAGAAAATGTAAATCGGCATAACCCTGGCCATGCGCATGTGTAACCATATTTACGGGCATTCCATCAACATTTATCGAAATATCAGTGCCGTGGTCGCAATCAAAACCACGTATGAAAATCTGTTCTGCTTTTCCGCCACCCTGATGCTGGGCGATAAATAATCCCGGTGTCATGAACAACATATCCTGTGCCGATCGAAAGGGTTTCAACTGCATGTCAATTGCTCTGATCTCTTTTGATGACGCGGCGGATATTGGCCGAATGCCTTCTACCGTGATTTCGTTTAATCCAATCACAGATTCGTTGAGTTCGATTTTTAAAGTTGTTGTGGCATTTTCTTTAACTTCTACTTTTCTGACAATTGTTTGATAGCCAAGAAATGAAAAAACTAATTCATAAGTGCCGATTTGAATATTTTTGAGTTCAAAATTCCCAAACAAATCAGTATTCGTAGCAATTAACGAATTGGCAATTTGGATATTTGCCCCAATGATTGGCATTTTACTTTTAGCATCAGAAACGGTTCCGGAGATACTCCCGGCATTGTGTGCGTAGGCTGAAAGTGTAAATAATATTGACAGAAGAAGAAGATAATTTTTCATAGTGCTACGTAATTCTAAATTCGTGTTACCAATAGTCCAAAAATAAAACCCCTTGGGGTCGTATTTTCAATTGTTAATTTTGTGACACGAAAGTAAATATTTATTATAAAATACCTACTTCATTTTTGCTAAAATTCACAGTTTATAAATCTCACGAGTGAATGCTTCAAAAATGCTAATTACTGAAATAGGACAGGATTTGGGCTAAACTGATAATCATTAGCATTTTCCTCTGCTGCACGGGCTGTTCACCAAAAAGAAACCCATCATTCCTCCCCAGAATGTACTCATAAACGGACTGCTTGTAATCGCACAAGTTCCTGATGTACATCCTACAAAGTAATAATACGAATAGCCGGCAAGTGCACCGATGGAAACTGCTAAAAATGGTTTCCAGAAATTCCAGGATGTAAAAAATTCTTTGATTGTTCGTGGTCTTGGTTTGGCTTCGCAATTATTTTCCATAGCACATCTTCTAAATTGTTTGTTTGCAAAACTAATAAAAGAAAGTTGTGAATCGCATTAGTAACACTTAAATCATTTCAATGACACTAATTTATTTACATTTGCACCAATAAGAATTAGTATATGAGTGAAATTTTCAGCAATAACCTTGGTCCTGAGCAGCTTGATGAGATGTTCAAAAGTGATGAAAAATGCCTGGAATTTCTGGCAGAAATAAAATGGACAAATGGTTTTGTATGTAAGAAATGCGGAAACACCAACTCGTGTGCCGGACAGGAACCCTTTTCGCGTCGCTGTACGAAATGTAAAGCCAAAGAAACCGCGACCAACGGAACCATATTTCATGGCGTGAAATTTCCTATCAGCAAAGCATTTTATATTGCTTATCAGGTTTGCAAAGGAAAAGAGGATATTTCGTCGTATGAATTTGGCCGCCGGCTTTCGTTGCGTCAAATGACTTGCTGGAATTTCAAAACCAAAATCCAACATGCACTTAAAGAAATGGATTCGCTCACAGAAAAGGAACGAAACTCAATGGAGAAGATTTTAACAAGCTAATTTTTATCTGACGGGATATACTTCCATACTTCCGCAGGAGGGACAAACTTCAACCTTATCATCTCCTGAGCAGGTTTCAACAATTTCCCAGTCAACTTCTTCGGGAGATCCTTGCCAATTGCATTTTTTGCATTTCAAAATAATTGATTCCATTGGGCTGATTTATTTGTTGGCAACCAATAAAAATACCGGATATTTTAAACCCGATTCACGTTTTACTTCGAAACAAGTTTTGTAGTTAATATTCTTAAACCCGATCTGTTTCATTACTCCGGTAAGATTTTCAGGGTCGAAACCCAAATGAACTTGAACGTCGGGGCCATGAAACGAGCCGTCTTCAGGATATAAATCGGCAATTGCCAGATAGCCGCTCGGATTTAGCAATGAATAGAATGTTCCAATAATGCTTTCATAATCAACAACATGGTGTAAAACCATTTGATTGTAAATGACATCGAAATGACCATCATAGTCCTTGTGCTCCAGATCGAAACAAATGGGTAAAATGTGTTTGGTTTTGTGATACTCAGTCTTTTCAACACAAACTTTGATCATTTCCGTTGAATTGTCCATCAGGGTAATCTCTGCAAACCGGTCCTTCAGCAGAAAGCTTAAGATCCCGGTTCCCGCGCCATATTCGAGGGCTTTCATCCGTGGTTCAAGCGGTATCATTTCTTCCAGTCCGGCAGCTATTGCCAGCGAACGATCCATGTGCATTTTATCTTTGTCCCATTCGCGGGCACGGGCGTCAAATTCGCTCATTATGTTTTTATTTATTCTTCATTGTAAATGCTTTGAATAACCAATCCTGCAAGCGTAAATCCGTAAATGGCTGTGATATGTGCCACGGTTCCGTTGATCACCGCTTTCTGGCTGCACCATTCATGATCAGCCAAATCAGGATCACCCGGTGCATTTTTTAATTTGGGGCACAAACATTTGTCGGTTCCGCACGACGAACCTGCTCCTTTGTTTTCGAGCAGTTCTTCGCTGTAAATGCACATAAATTTTTTGGCTGGCAAATCGCCTTTGCGGATCTTCTTGCGGACGATGTGTCCGAGCGGGCAACCTTTTACTTTCCAGAATTCAGCCACGCGAATTTTTGTCGGGTCAAGTTTCAGCGAAGCGCCCATTGAAGAAAAGAAAACAGCATTGGTTCGGGTTGCTTGCCGGATCAAATGGATTTTATTGCTCAAACTGTCGATGGCATCGATGATAAAATCGTATGAATCAAGTTCGAATGAATCGGAGCTTTCAGGATCGTATATTTTCTGAATGGTTTGAATTTCGGCCGAAGGATTGATTTCAAGCAAACGGTTTTTAAGCGCATCAGTTTTTACTTCGCCAACAGTTTGGGTGGTGGCATGCAATTGCCGGTTGATGTTGGTGATGCAAATCAGGTCGGAATCTACAATGGTCAACCTTCGGATTCCGCTTCGCACAAGGCTTTCGGCGCACCAGCTTCCAACTCCCCCAATTCCGAAGATGATCACGTTTTTCGATGCAATCTTTTCCATCACCTCTTTTCCCAACAGTAACCCGGTACGCTGAAATATTCCCTTCTCGATAGCCATTATTCCCTTGATTAATGTGATTCAATTCATTAAACGCGGCTGCAAATGTATAAAAAAAGTGAAGCGCGTATAGTGTCATTGCATAAATGCAGCCTGCATTGTTCTTCAGGAAAAGTTCAAAAATTAAGCAATGGTTTCTGTATGAAATTGACTGGTTTGGTTACAGGAAAATATGCATTAATCAGATGAGCATTTCCAATGAAGTTGCTGCCAGTTCGTTATACGTATAAGTCCTGATGTCTTTAGATGTTTTGCGGATGGAACAATTCTCTTCGTCTTTGCAACGTTCGCAGGCTTCGTAGTATTTTTCTGAAGTGCATTTCAACATGGCAATGCTTCCTTCAAAAAGCCTGACGATTTCGAGCAGGTTAACATCCTTATCCTATTTTGCTGATATACTTCAATTTACTCATGTCTTTGATTTCAATTGTCTTCCCAACCAAAGTAATAATTTTCTCGTTTTGCCATTTGGATAAAGTCATAATCACATTTTCGGTGGAACAACCTGCAAATTCGGCAATTTCTTTTCGGGTTAGCGAAAGGAGAAAAGTAGAATTGTGGTAAACTTCATCAGCCAGGTACAAAAAAATGTCGGCGATCCGTCCTTCCTTTTGCTTGTGTGCCAGGCTTATAAAGTTCATGACCGATTTTTTAAACATTTCAGAAGCCACCTGAAACATCATCATGGCAAATTTCGAATTGTCTATTAGTACATCCTGGATCACTTTGGAGTCAATCATTATGACCTCGCAATCTTCAACAGCTATGAGTGAAAAAAGATTATTGTCTTTATAAAAAAGGTTGGCTCCACCCAAAATTTTTGGAGCCGAAACAATGGTCAGAATCAGGTTTTTTCCAGATTCGCTTTCGTAGTTGAATTTCACAATCCCTTTTTCGAGATATGCTATGTGATTGGGAATTCCGCCCTGTTTCAAAATGGTTTCCCCTTTCCTGAAATTGAGTTTAACCGAGGTTCTTTCTAATTTTTCGAAGTCTTTTTCAGCAATGAATTGCGACGAAATTCTTCTGAACCAGGAATACTCCTGCTTGGTTTCATTTAAAAACATAGCCTGATTTTTTTAGTATGGAATCCTGAATTTTTGTTGGTCAATGAACATAGACCTGATACCAAAAGTACTTTAAGTCGATAGATTTTATAGTCGTATTAAAACGTATTTTTGAAAAATTGAGTTCAGTATTTATACTTAAAATACCTCATTTGTGGTATATAATTTACCCGAAACAAGGTATTTCCTGACTTACTTTTCTGTTTCATCTTTGTAAAGTCATTAAACGATAAAGAGATGAACAAAACGCAACAAATATCCAATCAGAATTTACTCCGGATGAACGGTACTGGCAACCACAATGCTGGCCGTTGTTGTTGTTGCCTCCAATTGTGTAGTTCGACTCTCCGAATGCGAATGTGCAGCTAAATACTAATCATTTTCATTAGATCCAATTCGATTAATTAGTCCTTTCCATTTGAAAACCATTAAATATTTAATGGGTCCTCCTATTAAATTTCAGTCTCAGTCCTAAATTATCCAATTATGGATTAATCATGATGCTTTATTGGAGTATGTATTTTTGGCTGTTGGGTTTAACTTCAGAAAATGAAGTCCAAAAATTGAAGAATTATACAGTAAATCAATAGATAATATAGAAAGAATGAAAAAATTACTCTTATTAATAATAGTGCTTGTGGTTTTTGTCCTTACTTCAAGTTCGCAATCGACCGATGATATACTGAATGGTTTGGTTCAGAAAAATCTTATCGCACAAAAGGAAGCTGATTCAATTCGTGCGGAAGCTGCTATTGCTACGCAGGCAAATCTGGCCAAGGTAAAGGCGTTTCCGGTAAATGCGGCGAAAAAAATCACTCTTGCAGGCTATACACAAATACGTTATCAGGCACTGGAACAAACAGGTGCAATTGATGGGTTCGATATCCGCCGGGCACGTATTGATTTAAAAGGAAACATTTCACCATACTGGGGGTATCGGTTACAATTCGATTTGGCCGGATCGCCGAAACTGATTGATGCCTATGCTGAATTAAAAGTGAACGATTATTTGAATATCACTTTTGGTCAGGCAAAAATCCCATTCTCGCTCGAAAACCTTACAAGTTCGCCTAAATTGGAACTGATAGACCGTTCGCAGGCAGTAGAAGCTTTAACTGCCCGTGGAAAAGACGTGGGTGGCAACCAGAATGGACGCGACATAGGTATTCTGCTTGGTGGTACACTTCTGAAATTGAAAAACCGTCCGGTGGTGGATTACCGATTGGGTGTTTACAACGGTTCAGGAATTAATACTGCTGATAAAGATGAGGAAAAGGATTATGCAGCACGCCTTATTTTTTATCCGGTAACTGGTCTGGCATTTAGTGGCGCATGGTATGATGGTTCACGTTTTGTGCCTGAAGTAAAAACCGGAACGGTCGTAACTACTCCTTCAAAAATAGTCAACCGCGATCGTTTGGGATTCGATCTGAGCTACGATCTTAAAAATTTCTCTCTGCGCAGTGAATACATTTATGGCAAGGATGATTTGACCGAACGCGAAGGTTACTATGTTCTGGGAGCATATTATTTTCTTCAGAAAAAAGTACAAGTGGTAGCCAAGTATGATTTTTATGATGCAGATAAGGCCAAAGCTGATGATGCTTCAACCTGGGTGGTGTTAGGTGCAAATTATAACTTCAATGCAAATACCAAATTGCTGGTCAACTACTCCATCAAGCAGGAAGAAGGAACAAGCATTGATAACAATTTTGCCAACGCCCAGCTTCAGATTGGATTTTAAGGATAGTCAGAAGTTAAAAAGTTAGAAGGCAGAAGAAAAGAAACAAATAACAAATTTAAAATATGATTATGAAAAAATTAACCTCCTATTTCTTTGCACTGTTAGTGATTGGTTCACTTTCAATATCAAAAGTGAATAGTCAGCCCAAGGAGGCTTTAAAAGGGAACATCAGTATTTCCGGTGCATTTGCACTATATCCGCTTACAGTAAAATGGGCCGAAGAATTCAAAAAAATTCATCCGGGAGTAAAAATTGATATTTCAGCCGGAGGTGCCGGAAAAGGTATTACCGATGTGCTTTCAAATATGGTAGATATCGGTTTGGTTTCACGTGAAATAAACCCTGACGAATTGAAGAAAGGTGCTTATGCAATTGCGCTAAGTAAAGATGCGGTGGTTCCAACAATCAGTGAAAAGAACCCTAATATCAAAGACATCCTTACAATTGGACTGGATCGTGAAGCTGCTGTTAACATCTTCATAACGGGTAAGACCAAAACCTGGGGGCAGGCACTCGGTACAAAAAGCGCAGTTCCAATACGTGTTTATACCCGTTCTGATGCTTGTGGCGCTGCCGAAACCTGGGCCGCATACCTGGGTAAAAAGCAGGAAGACCTTCTGGGTGTGGGCGTTTTTGGTGATCCCGGTTTGGCACAGGCTGTTTCGAAAGACCCATCGGGAATTGCATTCAACAACATTGGTTATGCCTACGATGCGAAAACTAAAAAACCCAATCCGGGTATTAAAGTGGTTCCGCTGGACATCAACAACAACGGGAAAATAGATCAGGAGGAAAATTTTTATGGTACAATGGATGAAATTGTTAACGCGATTGCATCAGGCAAATATCCCTCACCACCGGCACGCGACCTGTATTTTGTAACATTAAAAAAACCGGTAAAAAACGAACTTGTTGAATTCATTCGGTGGTCGCTCACCGAAGGTCAGAAATACGTGTTCGACAGTGGGTATATCAATCTTTCGAAAGAAAAACTTGCAGCAGGACTAGAACAAATAAAATAGATGGATAAAATTCGATACAATAAATACCGCCAGATAAAGGAATTGGTGATCAGGAATTCAATGCTTTTCCTGACACTGATTTCTTTGTCATTTGCTGTCATCATCGGCATCAGCCTGTATTTAAAATCGGTGCCGATTTTGGATCAGCAATCGTTGTGGTCCCTTTTGACCGGTGAAAGCTGGCGGCCATTAAAGGGAGAATTTGGTTTTTACCCGTTTATAATGGGAACCTTGTGGGTTACCGGACTCGCTATATTTCTTTCGCTGCCGCTGTGTTTACTTGCTGCAATTTACCTTTCGGAATATGCCCATCCATACATCAAAAAGATTGTCTTCCCGATGGTTGATGTATTGGCCGGAATTCCGCCGGTAGTTTATGGCGTTTGGGGTATTTTAGTGGTGGTGCCTTTTATATCAGAAACACTTGCTCCACATTTTGTCGAGTTTTCAACCGGGTATAGCGTGCTGGCCGGTGGAATTGTACTGGCAATCATGATCATTCCATTGATGATTTCTGTATTTATTGAAATCTTCGATGCCTTGCCCGGCGGATTGCGCGAAGCCTCGCTTTCATTGGGTGCAACAAACTGGCAAACCATCAAGAAAGTAGTTTTGCGCAAATCGTTTCCGGGACTGGCAGCCGCAGTGGTGTTGGCTCTTTCGCGGGCTTTTGGCGAAACAATTGCCGTGCTGATGGTCTGCGGAAATGTCTCGGAAGTGCCAAAAAATCTTTTTGATCCTGCCTATCCCTTGCCTGCACTCATTGCAAACAATTACGGCGAAATGATGTCGATCCCGATGTACGATGCGGCACTTATGCTTTCAGCCTTGCTCTTATTTGTAATAATCCTTGCTTTTAATGCTATTTCACGATTGGTTTTAATCCGGATTGAAAAGAATTTTGCATTATGAAACGACCATTAGAAAACATTATCAAACAGGAGAATGACTATTTGGGAGTTCCATGTGTCAATTAAAAAACAAATAATATTCACATGAAACATTTCAGAATTATAAAATTAGAGGAAAAGATATTCAAAGGGCTGATGATGGGTGCCACGATGGTCATTGTTGTTTCTCTTTTGATGATCATTTTTGCAGTTGTCAAACGTGGACTTCCGGCAATGAGTTGGGACATGGTTTCTAAAATCCCGGGTGGTGGTTTTTACATTGGCAAGGAAGGTGGTTTGCTGAACGCGATTATTGGATCGTTGTACATTGTGATCGGATCAATTACTTTGGGACTGAGTTTCAGTCTGCCGATCGTTTTGTACATTAACCTCTATTTGCCTGAAAACTCGCGACTGGCACAATTTACTCGCTTATCGTTTGATGTCCTGTTCGGAATTCCATCCATTGTTTACGGCGCTTTTGGATTTACCCTGATGGTTTATCTCGGATTACGGTCGTCATTACTGGCCGGTATTCTGACTGTAACTTTTCTAATCATCCCGATTCTGATCCGTTCAATTGA
>JAUYTA010000699.1 GCA_030695265.1 Bacteroidota bacterium | reverse complement strand
GCCTGAACAATAAAATTTGAAACAACCCGGCCATCATCTGGTTCCATTTTGGGACCATAAGTATTGAATATCCGGATTATTTTAATCCTGACATTGTTTTGGGTATGGTAATTTACAAACAACGACTCGGCGCATCGTTTGCCTTCGTCGTAACAGGAGCGGATTCCAATCGGGTTTACATGGCCCCAGTAATCTTCGGTTTGCGGATGTACTATCGGATCGCCATACACTTCGCTGGTTGATGCCTGTAATATTTTTGCCCTGATTCGTTTGGCAAGTCCCAGCATATTTATAGCACCCATTACCGAAGTTTTGATCGTTTTGATCGGATTGTACTGATAATGAACCGGTGATGCCGGACATGCCAGGTTGTATATTTCATCAACTTCGATATAGTAGGGCATTGTAACATCGTGGCGGATCAGTTCAAAGTAGGGATTGTCGAGCAGATGGACGATTTTTTGTTTTTTGCCTGTAAAGTAGTTGTCCATGCAAACCACTTCGTTGCCATCATTCAATAGCCTTTCGCACAGGTGCGATCCCACAAATCCGGCTCCTCCGGTTACAAGTATTCGTTTCATACTGGGTGTTTTTTTTATATATGATTAACCGTTTACATACCTATTTGGCATTTTGTGTCAGTCAGTTGTGGTCATTTATTGTCATTCTGTTGTCATTTAACTGGCAACTTAATGACTACCAAATGACAATTGAATGACTTTTATGACATTGGGTAATATTACGGATATCCATTTTGATTTTAAATTAGAACTGTTTTCCGGCCAATGCTATAATAATTAAATTTCAATTCCTGCATTTCTTCAGGTTCGTAAATGTTACGTCCGTCAAAAATTGTTTTGGTCTTCAGTAATTTCCCAATTACCCTGAAGTTTGGCATTCTGAATTCAGGCCATTCAGTCACAACAATCAAAGCATCAGCATCAATACAGGCATCATACTCATCCTTGGCATAAATTATTGTATCTCCAAGTATCCGATGGGCTTCTTCCTGCGCAACCGGATCGAAAGCCACCACCGATGCGCCTTCTTTCAAAAGTTTGTCAATGATTACAAGGGAAGGGGCTTCGCGCATATCGTCGGTTTTTGGTTTAAACGACAGACCCCACATCGCGAATTTTAATCCTTTCAGATCGTCGCCGAAATGTGATTTTATTTTTTTGACCAATACTTCCTTCTGTCGGTAATTTACCGCCTCAACAGCTTTCAGTATGTCGAGCGAATGGCCGTATTCATCGGCGGTACGCACCAATGCCTGAACATCTTTCGGAAAGCATGAGCCGCCATATCCGGTTCCGGGGTAAATAAATTTATTGCCGATTCGGGCATCCGAACCAATGCCTTTTCGCACCATGCTGACATCGGCACCAACCAATTCGCACAGGTTGGCAATGTCGTTCATGAAACTGATTTTCGTTGCCAGCATTGAGTTTGCTGCATATTTGGTCATTTCCGAAGAGAAAATAT
>JAUYTA010000694.1 GCA_030695265.1 Bacteroidota bacterium | reverse complement strand
TCGCCATCGGTAACGGTAAACAGGTTTTCGCCGGTTGAATTATAAACCACGTACATCGACGCGGATATTGGTGCCAGCGAAAAATAGGTGTACCAGATACCGTTTTTCTCGCGTCGGGTTTCTTCGGGCATGTGACCATCGTCGGCAATTTTGTGGAACAGGTCACTTTTTATTAACCTGACGGTTTCAGTCATTTCAGCTTCATTGTCCAGCAGTTGCGCACAAAGTGCTGAACCAAACCGTCCCCAGTCGGCCCAGTTGTTTTTTCTGGTCCTAATTTCGGTGCACGATTTTAAATACACATTCCGAACCCAGGTGAAAAATTTCTCGCGATCGGTTGATTTCCATTTTTTGTAATCCAGGAGCAGTTCCGCCGCCATAATCATGCCGGTTCCGGAATAGGCCATCACCAGCGGACCATCAAAATCGGAATATTTCTCATTGAGGTTGGCCCAGGCCATTAAGAACCCCAGCGATCTCTCCGCGTATTTTTTGTCGCCCGACAACTGATAAGCCAGCGCACAGGCATAAGCATCGAATGAGTCGGACTGAAGACCAGCCGAATTTTTTCGGTGCATTGCCGGATCGACGTAAAAACCCGGAACCTTGAAATCAGCCAGAGCATGATATTCGTGCATTCCGGCCGAGTCGGCTTTGCCAATCAATTGCCTGTAAGCATCGAAAGTTGGTTGACTTTTGACTTTGATGAGTTTCTTCACCGACTCAATTTGTTTTGCAGGATGCATTCCGCCCGGATGCTCGTAGGCAGCGGCGGTGAAATTGAACAACAGCGCAATTAAAAAGAGGGTCGAATAAAATTTTTGTATCATAGTTGGTTCGTTTAGTGTTTTGCATTTGGTATCCAAACTCCCTTGTTTCCCTGCCAAACCCATTTCCGATGGATGCCCGACATTTCCTGTTCAGGTGCATTTTTTCGGTGGGCCTTCCACATGGCAGTTACAAACGGGTCGAAGGTTTTGGTTTCTCCGGCTGGCCTTTTGCGATTTCCGCGCGCTTCCTGGTACGGATCGTCTTCGCGCATCCAGCGTTCAATGTAATCGAAGTGCGCATCGTGCCCCCAAAGTTGAATGGCTTTCATGTAACGGGCAGCCAGCGCGGTTCCTGTCCACGCCACCGCATTGCAGCAAACGCGGTAACTCTCCGAAGTTTTGTCCCATTTCTCCCACTGATCGGGCGATTTTTCCTCGTACGTGTCGCGTTTGCCATGATGCATGATCATTTGCCACAGCGCAGTTTGCCCGAACCAGCCTTTTCCGTAGTAAGTTTGTGTGTCTTCCTGGAAAAAAGCGGTCTCCGGAAGTTCGGTAAGTTTCGGATTTCCGAGCAGGATGCTTGCAAAAAGGATGGGCCATTTTCGTCCGCTCGAATGTCCGCCACCTTCGTTCCAGTAGCCGCCATTCATGGCTATTCCATACAAATCAATTCCTCGCTGAATCAGTTCGATGGTCAGTTTTTCCTTTCGCTGTTGAGGAACATCGAGGCAAAGCATTAAACTGGCGATAGAGACCAAACGTGCATGTTCGCGCCCATAATTGGGACCGTTTTCATTCGGAACCAGTTCCTGTTGCGACCAGCTCATCAGATGGTCGATCCACGGACGCTGAAAATAGCGTTCAAATTCTTCCCACGACGGAACTTCGCCAACTGGTTGAAGGGCTGGCAGAAAATCCCAATGAATATCGCGGGTTAGCAAAATCGGTTTTTCGGTTCCCACATAAGGAGGTCGAAAAGCATCTGCCGGAGGAACTGCATCGAGACAAGTCAGTACTGCCGCGGTTTTCATTACATTCTGGCACTTGTATTCGCCTTCCCAGAGTATGTTTTTGCAGAAATTGTCAACCGGAAGCGATGTATTGCTGATCGATGAAATGAGTGACCGATTGGCTTCCAGTTTCAGCGGAAGTTTGATGCAGCCGGAAAGATCAAAAGCTCCGGCGCGCGAGTCGTAACTCTGTCTGTTCCCAGCTTTCAGCACGATGGCCGAGCCGTTTCGCATCGCCGTATCTGTTTTCAGGCTGGTGTCGTTCCAATGATTGATTCTGATGTCAGTTTTATCAACTGCAACCGGCCCGGGTTCAGGA
>JAUYTA010000692.1 GCA_030695265.1 Bacteroidota bacterium | reverse complement strand
AAAAAGGTACTGAATATTCAACGAATGCATTGTTTCTAGAGTATTTTTCTGACACCCGATCCATCCTTAATTATTCGGCAACAGTTGCCAAAGGTGGTTTTTACAGCGGAAAGATCAGTATTTTGGAAGGGAAGGTGACCTACCGTTATCAGCCATATTTAAACATGACAGTTAATTTTTCATACAACGACATCAATCTTCCGGCTCCTTTTGAAAGGGCAAGATTCTGGTTGCTGGGTCCAAAACTCGACCTGACTTTGAGCGACAAAGTCTTCTTTTCAACATTCGTTCAGTACAACGAACAAATCGACAATATGAATATAAATATGAGGTTTCAGTGGCGATATCAGCCGGTTTCCGATTTGTTTATCGTTTATACCGACAACTATTATACAGGTGATTGGAATTCAAGAAACCGGGCATTGGTCTTGAAACTGAGCTATTGGTTTAATTAAAATCCTTCAAACACTCCCAGCCCAAACAAGGCGAAATCATATTTGATAGGATCTTCCCGATCGAATTCCCGGAGTTTGGCAGTAATCTCTTCTACGGCACGCCAGTCGTTTTGTGTGCGGGTAAGCAAACCTAGCTTGCGAGAAACATTGCCGGTATGAACATCGAGCGGAAGCATTAGTGCTGAGGCTGGAATTTGTTTCCATAAACCAAAGTCAACGCCCGAATTGTCGGCTCTGATCATCCACCTTAAATACATATTCAACCGTTTTGCAGCTGCACCTTTTTCCACATCCGAAACATGTTTTTTGGTGCGGTTTTCATGTTCCAACTCGAAAAATATTTTTCTGAAATGCACCAAAGCACTGAAAACTGTTTCATCTTTCAGGTAGCCTTCCGTAAAAACTTGTTCAAGCCCGCCATGGTTTTGGTAAATATTCCGGAGTGACTTCATGAAAAACAGGCAGTCAATGCCGTTGAAAGTGCGGTGTTTGAAATCTGAAAATGTATCCCATTCGTCTTCCGGGGTATTCAGCAGGAATTCGATGGGATTGTTGTTCATGAGTGCAACCAGTTTCAGCGAATTGCGGATGATCGTTGGCCGTTGTCCCCAGGCCAGTGTTGCAGCAAGAAACCCGGCAATTTCAATATTCTCTTTGGTGGTAAACAGGGCAGGAACCTGAATCGGGTCGGTTTCAATAAAAGCAGGGTGATTGAACGAAAGGTACTTCTGATCTAAAAATGATTGGATATTTTCTGATACATCGGGCATTTTTGCGAACTTGCTTTTTTGAACACTGTAAACTGTGACTGAACACTGAACACTTTCTTAACTCTCGATCAATCCATCTTTCATCCTGATAATGGCATCGCTTTGAGCTGCGAAACTCTCGTCATGGGTGACTATTACAAGTGTTTGTTTAAACTTGTCGCGGAGGGTAAAAAACAATTCGTGCAGGTCTTCACG
>JAUYTA010000688.1 GCA_030695265.1 Bacteroidota bacterium | reverse complement strand
AACTCACACGCCAGAAAGCATCCACTTTGAACATTTATTTTCATTCTATTTTTGTGCCGCCACCTTTAAAATATTTCCAGCGGCATGTTCGTTTCATGCGTTTAAAAATTTCATCCCGGATACTTTAACCCGGATTTGAGTCGCTTTCGAGCGAGCCGAGTGTCGAGCTTCCGAGTATGATGGGATTCTTATCAGGCGTATCATCATCACAATCGGTTAAATGCCCTTGTTCGTATATCGTAAACATCTCTTCTATCACTTTAATCAGTTCAATTAGCTTGGCATCCTTCGCCTGCTTCAACGGATTATTTGATTTTTCCCGGTCGTCCAGCCATTTTTTGTGTGCTTCCTCAAATTTTTTCATGAACTCTTCATTCACAAAGCAAATACGCGGAAGCACGTGTGCCGGGGTTTCCATGCGGATAAGCCGTTCGGCAAACTGCCTGAAATGTTTGTTGCGCAACCTCATGCTGTATCCCGGAAGTACAACTGTTACCCTAAAAGAATATGGATCGAGTGGCCGACAATGTTCTCCGTTCGATTCAATACACACGGGCATAAACAAATTGGTTTTGGCTTTGGGTGTATTGAAATTCGGGCGAAGCAAAATATGCTCAACTACATACATTCCTTCGAGTTTGAAGTCATCCAGAAGATATTTGGTCATGTCGCCAATCGCTTTTTCGGCCAGCGAGTATTTTCCTGATTCAATTTCACCGGGAAGTACATTGTACTGCAATGGATGGGTGGCTATGGTTTCAAGTTTCGCATTGCGCAGGCTGACGGAGATTTTGGTTTCATCAGGAGAAAGGGTCAGCACATAGTATTCCCGCTCGGCCCCCAGCAGGCTTGCCAATCCCATTTCTTCGTAAGCATCAGCACGTTTCAGGGAAGTTTTATCGACACTTTCAAAAATAGTGTTGCCGTTCATCCTGATGCTCCATCCGTATTGCTGAACGTCGGTCAATACGCCATTCACCATCATTTGTATAGTACCCGTTTTTTCAACTTTGTAATCCAGATCGGCAATGGGAATTCGCTTGTAATTATTAAAGCCAAGCAGCCGCGAAATGCGTTTCTCCATGCCGGGCACGTTCACCAATTGTTCTTCAGCCGTCTTCGGATTGTAATAATCGAACCCTACGCCCCGGCAGGTGCTCATGTTGTGGTAATCCTTCAGGAAATTTACTTTGTGCCTGATAATGGCGCGCTCAGCATCGGCAGAATACAGGCGGTGCATCAGGAAAACATATTCGTTGAAATGTTCGGCAAATCGGGCAAGGAGGTGATCCAAAAACTTGTTTTTGCGGGTAACGTAATTGTCGAGCCCGGTGCTTTTGTGTATGGCATCTATTTTATTGGCCCAGTTTTCCTCATCTTCGAAAATCGTTTTCTCACCCTCCTCCTCCTTTTTCATTCCTTTTACCGTATTGGCGAAGTACGTTTGGGCAATGCTGTTATCAGCCGAAAAAAGTACGCTTACATTTGACAGTTGTGCAAAATAATTGGCAAGCACCTGCTCAAAGAAAAGCAGGTAAGCTTTCAGTTGTTTTGCCTGCGATTTACGCATTTTGGTGGCGCTGTCAGGCAGTCCGTGTTGACCGATGCCATAAGTTTCAGGAAAGTGATTCTGAAAAGTCTGATAGTTGGCAGTGTCGCGGTAGGCGCCTTCCGGCATTTTGATGTCTTCAGTTACTTTTGCCACCATTTCAGCATTTCGCTTTTCACGCAGGTCGTTTAGCCGGGTTTCAGCTTCTGCCATTTTTAATTCGATGGGCATAAAATCCTTCCAAACATTCAGAACCGAATTGTCCAGGCAAAATACAGGTTTGTGTCCCGGCGTGATACACAGGTTCCACTTATCGCCGGTTACAGCTTTGCGAACTTTATTCATGTCTTTTTCATCGCATCCGCAAAGTCCGAAAGCGATTTCTTTTACCAGCTTCACACCTTCCGTATTCATAATGATGCGGATAATATCGCTCAGGCGGACCTCTTTGCGCAATTCACTTCCTGTCAGATCCTCATAGCGTATAAAACCCTTTTTCTGAAATGGATTTCCGGGAGTCCGGTAGTTGTAATTATCATTAAAATCGAAAACCGGGCCCTGAAATATTTCATCAGGTTTTTTACCCATTTCCAACATTTCCTGAAGGCTGTAAAAAGGGATGTCAGGCGAAAGGTACTGGTCGATATTGAAGACGATTTGAGCCCAAACCTGCTCAGGATCGGCGTTGGGCAAAATATCAATGTCGCCGCATATTACCACACCTTCTTTGGGTACTTCGGCAATGGTATCAATGTCTTCGCAAAGGTTTCGGTAGCGCGAGTAAACTTCAGTCACACGCTTAATAATCGATTTCTTACGGGCTAAAATCAAAGCTTGCTGCGTGGCTTCATCTTTTTGTTTATCCTCTTCGGTCAATAATTTCGATTCGTCAAAATCGATCAAAACATTGTTTAATCCCTGAAGTTTAAATTGAAGCGCTTTCTTTGGATCGACAACTTCGGCGGGCGATTTATAATGCAATTCGGGTACGCCTTCCTGCTTAAGATCGTCGTATTTTGCAACAATCCAGCGCTCGGAAGCCATTATCCAGGCATTTCGCACACCTTCAATCCTGACAAATAGCTGCCGGTAATCGTTGGCGCTTACCGGGCACGATGGCAAAGCTTTAATGGCCGACAAGAACTGCTGGTGCATGTGCTGAAAATTGTTTTCGGGTTTTGCCAGCAAATCTTCAACAGGCATGGAGATCCGAAAACCAAGATCAGTAATGGCATAGCACAACATATCGAGTATGGTTACACCGGGATCATGCACATTGTAATCAGTCCAAAGTTTACTGGCAAGTTTTTCAATATAGGTCATACCTTCTTCATGCAGAAAAGCATAGTCCTTGCCATGTTCAGCGCTTATTTCTTTCGGTATGGTTCGTATTTCACTCATCGCACACTTTGTCTTTTTCGATTAAATTGATGGTGTGTGTTCTGGCCGAAACCAGTATGGCACGGGCACTCGTAGCAACTATTTTGCTTACGTTCGAAGTGTTTTGATCTTCAGGCCCGATTCGCTGGAACATCTTAAATTGCGAAATGAAATCGACATAAGGACGTTCTTCGATGAACCTGATGATGATGCTTTTATACAATTCACCCCCAAAGTGGATGTCAGAAAAATCGCCGTAAGCCCAGGGTGAAAGGTACCGCACGATATCCTCGTTCAATATTTTGAGGTAGGCATTCGCATCAAACTGGTCGTAAAACTTTACCCTGAGATCAAGAAAAACAGTTTCATATTCAGGATTGTCCGCGTCAAATTTCACATGAAGCGAATTCAACGGGTCAATAAAATCTTCGATTTCGCGCAAAAGGTTCTGGCTTGCGCGCGGTTGCAATGGATCAAAACTGTTTTTGTTCCTGATATCGGGAATCACGATCAGCGATACAAATCCGGGAGATATTTCGAAATAATCGGGCGTTCCGTCTTCCTTTAAAATGGAAGTGTGGCTCAGGCATTTAACCTTGTAAACACTTGGAAATACCTGCAATACGATGCGTTCGTAATCCCAGATGTTCACTGCACGCTGTTTGTGTCGCAACCGTTCGCTCACCCTTAAATAGAATGAAAAATCATTTTCCGTATCTACTCCGCCGAATGATGCGTATGGCTGGCCTACTCCTTTAATGAGCGCAGGTTTTTCGATGAATTTTTTGATCGTTCCGGCTGGCAGCGAGGTAATTAAATGGGAAAGTTCATTGTCATTATTGCTGAAAACTGCTTCAACAGCTTGAGCGTGTACTCCGGTCATTTTGCAGATCGACGTACTTGTCAATCCAACGGGCAACTGTGCCTTTATCCAGAAAAGACCAGCATCTAGCAATGTATTGCTGTTGTTTGCCTCTGCCGGAAGTGTAATTTTCACGATCCCCGGCCTCAGCAGGTTGTTGGTCGTATCGCCGGTTATAAAATCTCTGTTCAGCGCTTTCCACTCGTTGTTTGAAAGGGCGAACCATTCCATCTTTTTATCGCCGGTAAATGTTGGTGCAAGCGGTTTCTCGCTTCCTTCTACCATCTGGAAAAGCAGGTTGACGATGCTTGAAGGCTGCGCATTCTGTAAACCAATGTAGAACTCTCCTTCAGGCGAATATTCAGGAACGAGTGCAATATCGCGTTTTGAAGTTGGATCGATAAAATCACATTGCTCTTTCAGGAATACATGCTGTTCGGTTTGTCCGAAAGGATGTTCATGAAAAAGCTGAACCTTACGTGCCGTAAAATTATCGAGCTTGTTTTGTGGGGTGGCGCTCAGTCCAAACGAAAAAGTATTGGTTGCTTTGGCTTTGTAATCTACCGTGAATGAGGTGATAACAGGCGTGTAAGGTGCATTTGGCATCAACACATCTGGGGTAGGAGCTGCTTTTTTTATCATGGCCAAAGTAATCAGCCGGGCGTAGTGTTCGTGCAGAAAATCTTTATCGAGGCTTACCCGTAAAAAATATGATTTGGTAGCAGGGCTGAAATTCTCTGTATTTATCAGCGGCAAAAGGAAGCCGGGATTAAAATTGGCAACCTCAAATTTTGCTGAAATGGTCTTTAGTTCGGGTTGGTTAGTTCCCGGAACCTGAACCGCTTGTGGCGCCAGGTAATTCTGCAGTACCGCTTTGTTGACATCAATGCCTTTTTGCATGAGCACTGGTGAAATAACCGGTGCAGGTGCAACAGCTGAATCAGAAGCATCACGGTTAACGACAACAGGGCTGTCAAAAAGGTTTTGATTTATTCCGGATTGGGGGAACCAATTATTATTTTTTATATACCGTGATGTGATTTTGAAGTAATCGTCACCCGTAACTACCGGATCGGTCGGTTTTTTTGTTGACGACAAGTCATAATTACTGTTCCCATTGTACACAAATGATGTTCCGTAAGCCTCGTAATGTTTCTTCAGATCTGGTTTGTCTTTCCATGTGATGTTGAGTTTAATTTCCTTCCATTCCTTTTGAAAAATCTCGGTACTACCAACAAAAAAGTTAGAGCCTTTAACCGGAACAGGCCCGAATGGGAAAAATGGTTTCGACGGATCGAGTTTGCCATTGTCATTTTCAAGCGCCAGATCTTTGGCCCCTGTAACATCTACTGAAATTGTTGTTTCCGTAATCATCGCTCTTGCTAACGATGTATATACTTCATAACCATCACTGTTGCCAGTGTCTGTCAGTGCCCTGAGTACGGGCAGATTGGTATTTAGTCGTTCCTTGTGAATGGCCGGATTGTAAGGGACAATCGCTTTTTCCGCTTCAGCAATGGTTACCGTGAATTCAAGTTTGCCGGTGGCCGAAGCAGGTACAGTGGTCACATCGAGATTGGTAGCCTGAACCCAGTCTTTCTCTCCGGTGAGGAATATTTTAAGTTGCGACTGCAATTGCGCTTTTTTGGGAAGCGATTGATTGTCTGGAAAATTTAATGTGAGCGAAACCGTAATCTTACGGGTTCCTTCTTTCAGTAACAATACCGACGAAGCAAGGGCAAATCCAAGATGGGCAGCTGGCCAGTTGTCGTTTCCAAGCGCTTGCCAATTCGGGTTGTCTTCCTTGAATTCGGTTCCAAGTCCATCAGATGAATTGGTCTTTTCAGCATAACGCACATTGGTTCCTACCTTGTGGAAAATACTTTTGAGTAGAGCCACTTGTGCTGTGTTCACCACAATTTCTTCGGAAGTAACATACCTCAACGGTTTACCGTTTCCGTCTTTCCCGGCATCAAGTACCGAATCCGCTTTTAATATTTCTTCGGTTGCATTTTTTGCGAGTTCCAGAATGAGGTGAACACGGTCGGGAACAGCAGCTTGCTTGCTTAACTGCAATACTTTTGTATAGTAAAAATCGAGATGCCTTTTGGTAAAACCATTCATCTGTTCTTGCGGAAATTTCAACAATTTCAGGAAACTAAGGAAAAGTGCAAGGTGTGGCTCGAAGTTGGCTTGTGGTTCACGTTTCAGAATTTTGTCGCGTTCATCGGCTGGTATCCAATCCTCACCCTCAACCAGTGCAGCATCTTTGAGATAGGCTTCTATCTCGCTTTCGGCTTTCATAAATACCTGCCAGTTTCCATCGGGTTTTTTATCATCTTTTATGCTGAAATAATTCAGATTAGTCGCGAAGTGATATGCAAAACGCATCCAGTCGCGTAGGTTAAACTCATGAATTTTGGCATATCCGGGTTCCAGCGCTTCAAGAAAACGCTGTTGCTGGCTGGTGCCATCATGCTGAAGAGGATGCTTTTTATTGCAGTTGAGTGCCATTTTTATCGTTTAAGAGGTAAATTAGAACCCTCATTTTTATAAAATGGAAAAACAAAATTGAATCTGGAATTGGTTGTTCGAATGGTATAGTCAACGATAATGAGGAGCATACCTTCAAGATCCCGTGCTGTATCAATTCTTACACCATCAAGGTCAATGCGCGGTTCGAAATAGAGTATCGCATTTTCTACCAGGTCTTTCAGATAGGTAAGCATGGTTAAGTTCATGGCTTCAAAAACCATATCGTCAAGGTTGCATCCATAATTGGGCTGCATAATCCGCTCGCCCAACCTGGTGGATAACAGTATCTCCAGACTGCTCTCAATATCAGCCTCTTCTTCGAGCATACCAACGCTCTTCGAGGCTTTGTCGAATGTTGGCGGAAAACCCCAGCCACGTCCAAGAAATGCATTGTCTGTTTCCATCTTGCTCAAATTTGAATTTCAAATATTCTTTGTGTCTCCAGTATCCTTTGCCGCCCCATTTATGGGACGGATAGAAGGACCATGAATGACCGGGGGCTTTAGCCCAAAATATTGTGGCTAAAGCCATTCGCTTCTGCCTGTATTCTGTCCGTCGGCTAAAGCCAGACGGCAAAGGATATCTTGCAACTTATTACAACATAGCCGTTAAACCCTTCAAACCCTTCAAACATTTCAAACATTTCAAACCCTTCAAACATCATCCTCCAATTATCACTGTTGGGCAACCTGCCACGATCACGCCGCCGTGCGCTGTGCTGTCGCCCATGCGGGCTGCCGGTTTTCCACCGATTAGTACTGTTCCCGATCCGGCGGCAATCGTATCAGGCGGACCGGTACAAACACACATATCACCAACTGTAGCTGCAGGCAATCCGCCAATCAAGACGGTGGGCGCGCCGGGTGGCAATACCGGACCTCCAACGTGTGGAACCGGCCCCGGATTCACCATCGGGCAGGTGTGCATGTCTGTTATTCTAGCTGCTAAAGGCATGGAGCCCCTCCCCAACCCTCCCCAAAGGGGGAGGGAGCAAGAACCGAAGCCCCACCCAAACCCTCCCCACAGGGGGAGGGCTTAAAAAGCGTTGATGTTGTGTTTTCGTTTTTCATATCATTAAGCGTTAATGTTGTTTATTCTTTCTTTAAGTCCCCTCTTTTGGAGGGGATTTAGGGGAGGCCTCGTTTTTTAGCCATCGGGAGGTTGGGGGAGGCCTCTTTTAGTTAATCATTACCGTAGCTCCTTTTAATGTCAACGAACCACTTGCCTTCACTTCGGCTGCTGCTGAAGCTTCGGCTGCGAATTTGGCTTGCGCTTTCATCTCCACATTTAATCCTTCCATTTTCAAATCCTGTGTCGCTTTTATTTCAATTTTTCCATTACTCTGGATGAGTATGCCATTGCTGTCCATCACCAACTTGTTATCATTCTCGTCCATTATTTTGATTTCACCGGCATCTTCATCCACAATGATTTTTTTTCCTGCCGGAGTTTCAAGTGTGAACGATTTTTTTTCATCATCGAAAATCATTTTCATCTTGCTTCGGGTTGTAAATCCCTTTTTGTGATTGGTGTCCTCTGCCGTCAAAGGAGCAGGCAGCTTACTGCTGTGCACCATGCCGAGAACAACCGCGTCGCGCGGATCATCGTTGATGAACCCGACAATTACTTCATCACCTATTTCAGGCAAAAAGAAGGATCCACGCTCTTTTCCGGCATCCAAAGTTGAAATACGGGCCCAAATTCCGTCGTCGCTGCTGCTGATAATGGGCATTCGTACTTTAATGCGGTTTTCGCCATCCGGATCACTTTCCAGTTGTGTGACGATTCCGGTCTGCAATCCATGAACGGCAGCAAGGAGCCCGGCGGAGGGTTTATCATTGATGTTGTTTGTTTCAGTAAACCATTCCGGATCGACACCGAACTGAATATTCAATTGCCAGTCGCCAGCCGCCACAAAATGCTGCACCGCGCTTACAAAAGCCTTCCCGTTGAAGCGATCGCCCACACCGCCAAGTTCAATGATCATTCCGGGTTTTACTGTGTGTACCCCTTTGCATTTTACCCGTCCGCGTACTTTCGCCAGCTGCCGTTTCAGCAAAAGCGCATCGCCCCATGCCTGCAATTCATTTTCTTCTACCTTTCCGCCATGATTCAGGATAAATTTATCGAGCCCGATAACATTTGCAAGGTCAGAGCTGGTGAGGTTTCCGTTAAGCGCAACGCTGGGGTCGGCAGCTTCTGTTTCAACGATTTGCTGATCGGCATAACTCCACGATTTTGAAGTAACGTTTTTCAACTGGTGACGTGCATCAATCTCCGCATCAAGTTCCAGAATTGTGGCGCCATACAAGAGCGAAAGCACAGCCGATTGCGATAACTGAGGCGCTTTTACGTTTAATTGGCCATCATCAGTAAAACAAATTTTTCCATTGGCCTCGGCGCGGGCAACCACAAAATCCCAATCAGTACAATCATATTGAATCACTTCTTTGTGCGTGACTTTGGTCGCTTCAGCAGTTGTACTGAAACCGCTGTAAGTACCGGCTATTTGCGAAATAATGTCGCTGTCTTTCACTTCCAAAAAATATTTGCTCTTCCGGCCAATGGTCATTTTTACGGTTTCGTCGCGACATTCAAGTATCAGCATCGATGCCCCACCTGCACGGATTTTAATGCTCATTTTAACGATGATGCCTTTGAAGATTGTATTGTTATCGCTCTGGTAGCCACATTTGACCTCAATTTTTTTGCCCGGAATAAGCAATGTATCGTTGCTGGCTTCAAAATTTTCACTCGAAGCAGATCCATCTAACAAGATCACTTTTGCCCAGGGAATTCGATTGATCTCTTTGGTCACAGTGATCGAATCTATCTGGAATGTCCTTGCAATTTCGTTGCCTTCAATTTTAATAACCGAAGTTACAACACTGGCCGGCCTTGCGGTTGCTATGTTTCTGGGTTGCGGCATTTTACTTTTCGATTGGCGGAAACTTGATTTTTTGTCCTGTTTTTAAATTTCTGAAATCATTTAAACCGTTGGCTTTTGCCACTTCAATATAATATTTCGAATCGCCATATACCTGAAAAGACATCAACGGGAGTGTGTCACCTTCATTCACTGTTCGAACATGTGTCAGATCGGGCGATTGCGAATTTTCCTTGTTCACCCGTTTGGTATCGTCCATGGAACCGATGAATCCAACCTTTGCCAATGCTCTTAACGGAAGCCCGTCGGAACGGAAAAGTTTGTAGGTAATATCAAGGCTTTCAAGGCAACAGTCGAATTTGAGCGTTCCCCAGTAAATGCTTAAAAAACGCGGACGGTGTTTGTCTCCCTTGTATTCGAGCACCAGTTTTTTAAACTTCGCCAGTTCAGATTCTACTCCATTTGTTTCGTCCCTCACGCCATTTATCACACCCGTACTGTCAAAGAGCAATTCGAAATCGAGCTTTTGAGGCTCCATTTTGCTGAATTTTGGCATCTTGGCGGTGGTTCCCGGTGCTTGTTTTTCCGAGAACTTAACAGTTATTTTTTGCGAATAGCTTTCAGGATTAACCAATACCTCCATGTTGGCATCAGAGCTTTTTCTGTCGGCATCCGCGTAGGAGTAAATCTTTAGCTTCGATACATTGTTAGCCATCAGCGATCGTTTTTCAGTTTTAACAATTCCATCACTTGCTCAACACATTCAGAAATAATTTCATCCTTGTCGGGCACAGCACCAGCCGGGCTGCCAGCTGAAGGCACACTGTCCTGTTCCTGCTGGTTCTGGCTTACGCTCACCTTGATGTTCAGTTCCCGGATTTCTATTGGCATTCCGATTAATTTACGAAAGGGTAAAATATTGATATTGCAGCTCAAAAGTTTCGATGGCCAGTGCGGTTTGCTCAGCATTCAAATCGCTGTGGCTCCACTTTTTTGGCCAGGCATGTTTCACATTCCAGGTCATCAGCGGTTCGTGGGTTTCATTCAACAGCGAAATGGTCAGGTCAACCGGATTGATAATGAGCGACTGAAAGGCATCATTGCACCATGTGGTCAGCAAGTCCGAGTCCTTTACCAGACCGCGTTTCAGAACAAGTATTGGATATTTGGCGCGTACCGGCAACACATGTTCGTATCGATTTTCGCCACCTTCCTTTTTCGATTCAGTATCTAATTCCATGTTGAGACCTGAAACCGATTGGAACCGGCTGTCGATATCGCTATTTCCAATACCTGTAAATACCACCTTGAAATGAAACCCAACCGGTGGATAATTTCGAGCTGAATCAGCCATGTTTTAAGATTAACCGTTTTGAATAACCAGACCTTCGTGTGCAAGTTCGAGGCTTTCGATGGCGGCCTCGTTGGCGTCACTTTTCATGTCAGGAGCTTGAATTTTAACTGGCCATGCCTGCTTCACCTTATAAACTACTACCGGTTCATGATTTTCGTTTAGTAGGTTAATAATAAGGTCCCTGCGCTCAATGGTGTTGAGTTTTACCGTGTTCAGCCAGTTGAAAAACTCGTTGTCGTTTGCAAAGGTGCCACGCTTGAGGGTAATGTTTCCGAATTTATGCAATCCCGGCATTTTGGTTTTGTTGTATTCAGGACTGCTTCCTTCGCGGTATTCGATCACCTCATTTTCGATGGTCAGGCCTGTTACTTCGGTAAAGCCGATACGGGTACCGCCCCATTCGACCTGGAAATGAAATTTCGGTAATGGATAATTTGCCATAACAGTAAATTTTTATTTGTGAATAATTTATTTTTTAAAAAATAATTCTAAGTACTTGAGTTGATATTATGTCGCATTATTTATTTAAAGGATTTAAATATTTCTTTAGCTAATATGCGGCATTCAAAGAAAAAATTAACACCACAGATTTCGCAGATTTTCACAGATAAATCTGTGAAGTGAGTTTTTAATCTGTGTTCATCTGTGTAATCTGTGGTAAAACAATTCAGTTATTGCTTGAAAGCATCTTGTGACTGAAACGAAGAATGATGAATTCGGCTGGACGAACAACCGCCATCCCAATTTCTACGATCATTCTGCCTTCAAGAATATCGAGTTCAGTCATGGTTTCACCAAGCCCGACATTTACAAAAAAGGCCTGATCAGGCTTTGCACCCTGAAGGGCACCCGCCCGCCATTGCAGTATCAGGAAATTTTCTATCATTGATCGGACTTTCACCCAGGTGTTGGCATCGTTGGGTTCGAATACAAAAGGTTCCGTTGCTTTTTTCGTGCTTTCTTCCACCATGATGAAAAACCTCCGTACCGGAACATACCGCCATTCATTGTCGTTTCCGGCCAATGTTCGAGAGCCCCATACCAGCGTTCCTTTTCCGGTAAAAGCACGAATGGCATTTACCGATTTTCCGGTTGTGTGAACATTCAGGTCTTCCTGATCGCGGCTGTCAATTTTAACAACCGGACCAATGATAGAATTTACACTTACGTTGGCCGGTGCTTTCCATACACCACGGGTGCGGTCGATGGCTGCGTAAACACCTGCAACACTGCCCGATGGAGGCATGGTGCGCATGTGCTCAACTACTTTGTCTTTAACTCCGTGAAAGAAACTGTGCGATGCAAAAACTGCCTGTTCTGCCTGACTTTCATAAAAAAGTTCTGCATTAAGAAGGCCTTGATATCCAATCAATATTTTATCTACGCTGCCACTTAAAGCTGTAATAATGCTTAGGCTACCGGCAATGCTTGCCGGGAAGTTAGTGGCATCGGCAGCGATTGAGACATAAGTAGCACCGCCAAGCCAATCGGTTTCGAGCGGTGTATAAAGTGCATCAACTACAGTGGGAGTTCTGGTTGCCAGTGTATTGGCCACGGTCTTTGCATTTTTCTCAATCTTGATTAATGATACAATGGCAGCAGTCAGCTCGGTGTTGGCCTTCAATACTTCAATATCTTTCCTGATACCTGAACCCACAACAGAAATCGTCTCTGCCTTTTTAAAGTTGCCGGCAATGGTCGCCAAAAGGTTAAGATAATTGCTCATGTTACCCTTTATCGACACGTTTCCGGCAATATTAGCCTCATAACTTGCCAGTAATTCTTTCACATATTCGCTTCCGCGGTTCCGCAATGCGGCCTTATCTACAACCGGATCTGTAATGTCGATGGCGGTATTGGTTTCAGCCTGCCTGGCAGCAAGAGTGGTCATCAGAGCCTTTTCGGCATCATCTTTTGAATACGTAGTGAAATTTACTATTTCGGTATTTGGAGCGGCCTTATCAAATATGTGCAACTGCCTGAAACTAATATCATAACTGTAACTGGCAATGATCCATGGATAATAGGCAGCGCCGTAATTGAGAAAATTGATGCCGATGTTGTCACGGAAATCGGAGATTGGCTTATTGGATACATCTTCAGGAAGATATCCTTTCAAGATGTCAAAAATGCAAAACCGATCCTGCAAGTCGGCACATTGTTTCAATGCCAGCTTTTGCAATTCCGAAAATTTCGATAGGTCGGGGTTATCGCTAACATCTTTCAATCCAACAGCATCGGGCGACAGTAAAAGTGTCGGTTCATCAAACTTCCGCAGCAGATCAAAACCAGTTTTTAGCCTGTCAAAATTTATGGTATCAGTAAATGATCCTACACTCACAATGTAGCAATCTCCGCCTCCGTTGTCATAAAATTGTCGCAAGGCATCGTACAGGTAAAACTGCTTGTTTGGAGTTACCGAATCCAGCGAATTTCCTTTTGTGTTATCAGCAATAACTTTGTAACTTGAAGGAATATAGCCAATTCCGTAAAGTGATTGAAATTCGACCAGCGATTTAATCTTGACCGGAAGATCAATGAGGAGCTTTCCATTGGGGTCAGCAGCTTTTTCGGTATAACCGACAAAAGCGGGAATTGCTGTTTCCACCTGGGCAACCGATGGCGGGAAGAGTGGAACTTCCTTAACGTAAACGCCTGGAGTCTTGTATGCCATAATTTATCTTGTTATTAAAATTAATTATTAAGATACTACCATTTTGTGACTGAATTTGAGGATTATGAACTCAGCAGGACGGACTACCGCCAAGCCGATTTCAACGATCATTCTCCCTTCCAGGATATCGAGTGCGGTCATTGTTTCGCCCAATCCAACCCGAACAAAAAAGGCTTCATCAGGTTTTGCTCCCATCAGTGCCCCATCACGCCACTGCAGGACCAGAAAGTTTTCTATCATAGCGCGTACTTTCGTCCATGTGTTGGCATCGTTCGGTTCAAATACGAAAGGCTCGGTCGCTTTTTTCACACTTTCCTCTACCATATTGTAGAATCTACGGACACTGATGTATCTCCATTCATTGTCATTTCCGGCCAGAGTTCGCGCACCCCATACAAGAATTCCTTTTCCGGTGAAAAAGCGGATGGCATTGATCGATTTTCCCGTTCCGGTTACATTCATATCCTGCTGATCAACATCATCAATTTTAACCAGCAATTCGAATACATAATTAAGGCTTACATTGGCAGGCGCTTTCCATACCCCGCGGGTACTGTCAACCATGGCGTAGACACCGGCAATGGTTGAGGCAGGAGGCAGGATCACTTTAAAATTGTCAACCTGCTTTTTAATAGTAGCATACAACTGGCTATTCATGTGGTAAAGGGATTCTTGCGGGTTGTCAACATTGGCTTGTCCGGGTGCAGGATATTTCCGGAGAAATTTTACTGAAGCAAGCGCATCAACACCGCCAGTGATCGCGATTTTACTTTCATCGGCATAATAGGCCAGTGTCGTCACCAGCCACGGATAATAAGCTGCCCCATAGGTCAGGTTGTTGTTGCCAATACCATTCCTGAAATCGTCACTGAGTACCGTACCCCCGCCAACATCATAATACATATCCATCTTACCTCCCTTGAAGTCTGCCATTTTTTGAGTAGTCGA
>JAUYTA010000684.1 GCA_030695265.1 Bacteroidota bacterium | reverse complement strand
GAAAAAGGTATTACCCGCATGGATCGTTTTGGCGATGTGGTGGGCAGCGTTCTTCGGGTGGTGCTTCGTGTTGTTGTGTTGCTGTTTGGCGCTGCATTGCTCATCGGTGGAGTTGTGACTTTGATCATGTTTGTCACTTCACTGGCGGTCGGACATTCCTTCCTGCAGGGAGGCCCGTGGAACTTCGGATGGGATACAAATATCAATATGGCCAATATAATCAACCACTTTGTAAGTCCCGGCGCTTATACAACCTCAATGATCGCGATTTCGATCCTGATTGGTATTCCTATTCTGATTTTACTTTTTATCGGCACAAAACTGTTGTTCAGGTACAAAACCAATAATAAACTGATCGGGTTGGGAACTTTTGCCGTATGGTTGCTGGCATTGATAACATTGATTGTTGTAGGTGTTAGCCAGGCCGAAAATTTTTCGAAACAAACCAGCCAGACGGTTACCCAAAACGTTGAATGCAACCAATGTAAAACCTTGTACCTGGAAATGAACGATGATTTGTATGAGTCGTTGATTGAGGATCATATTTCGCTCGACCGTATGAAAATTGCAGAAGTGAACGGTAAAGAAAAACTGCTCGGACATCCGCGTTTTACCATCGAAAAAAGCACGTCAGGTGAGTTTTTGCTTCAGATTAAAAAACGTGCACGCGGAAGCAACACCGAAGATGCCCAACAGAATGTTGAACAAATCGACTACAATTTCACACAAAAAGATTCAACTCTGCTGCTCGATTCGTATTATTTCCTGAAGGAAAATGCGAAATGGCGCCAGCAGGAAGTATCAATGATTCTGAAAGTTCCGGAAGGAAAATCGATTTTCATGAATGAAAAAATGAAGTCGATCATTTACGACATCGAGAATGTAAATAACATGTGGGATGGCGACATGGTAGGCAAAAAATGGATCATGACTGCCAACGGACTGGCTTTAAACGATTCTATTCAATAAATTTCAGTTTGTTACTCCATCCGAAACTTGTAACTTTGAGCCTAAATTTTAAACCGATCCATTATGTTTTCAGGAATAGTAGAAGAAGCCGGCAAAGTGATTGCCATTGAAAAAGACCAGGAAAATGTACATTTTACTCTCACCTGCTCGTTTGTTGATGAATTGAAAATTGATCAGAGCCTTTCGCACAATGGCGTTTGCCTGACGGTGGTAAAAATCGACCGTGAGGCAAAAACCTACACCGTAACTGCCATCAAGGAAACTTTGCTGAAAACCAATCTGGGTAAACTTGCTACAGGAAGCAAAGTAAATCTGGAACGCAGCATGATGATGAATGGCCGTTTGGACGGACACATTGTTCAGGGGCATGTTGATCAGACTGCAATCTGCACCAGTGTTGAAGAGGCTGACGGTAGCTGGTATTTCACTTTCGAATATCCGTTCGACAAGGAAATGGCCAGAAAGGGCTACATGACGGTTGAAAAGGGCTCGGTGACTGTAAACGGTGTGAGCCTTACGGTGGTGAACTCAAAGGATAATTCATTTCAGGTGGCCATTATTCCATATACTTACCACGAAACCAATTTCCACACTTTTGAAGTTGGCACAACGGTTAATCTTGAATTTGATATTATCGGGAAGTATTTGAGTAAAATGATGAGTTTTATTTAATGGTTTTTTTGAGGTGATGATTAGGTGCAGCGCACCGGTAATATTTGTAGGTGATATTGAAACCCAATGCATCAGGTGCAGCGCACCGTAATATTTTCTCAGAATGGCAAACACATACACACAATGCTATTTTCATCTCGTATTTGCTGTAAAAAACAGAGATGCCCTGATAAATAAATTATGGAAAAACGAAATGGAAATGTATATAACGGGCATTGTTCAAAATCACAAACATAAACTTTTGGCTATAAATAGCATGCCCGATCACATCCACATTTTTATGGGATACCATATAAATCAGCTAATTCCAGATTTGGTGGAGGAAATAAAGACTTCAAGTAATGCATGGATTAAGAAGGAAAACTTATCAAAATTCAAATTTGAATGGCAAAAAGGTTATGGTGCATTCACATACTCTCACTCTCAGATTGATTCAGTAGTGAATTATGTAATGAACCAGGAAGCACATCATCAGAAAAAATCATTCAAAGAAGAATATTTGGAAATACTCCGTAAGAATGAAATTGAATTCAAGGATGAATATGTTTTTGAATTTTTTGATAATGTAAGGAATTGGGAATAGATATTTCGGTGCGCTGCACCTAAGTTTGCTCCGTCTAATCTGATTTGCTACAAATATTACGGTGCGCTGCACCTTATCTTGCTCTGACCGGTTTGCTTTGCTACAAATATTTTGGTGCGCTGCACCATTAGGGACACTGCGACTGACCTTTGCGACTGACCACTTTCCTATCTTTTCATCAAAAACTTGGTGGTTCCGATGTTGCTTCCATCGGCAAAAATATCGATGGTATATTCGCCGGGCAGGAATTCGGCTCCTTCGTTGTCCCAAAAAATATTAACAGGCAACGAATTTCCTTCGTAGGTAACTTCGCGTTTGGCTGAGTATGGGATTTTCAGATCTTCGAATGCAAACACATCGCTGGCAGATTTCTGGAACAATACCTGATTGGGTTTTTGGATGCGCACATAAATCACCTTGTTTCCGCGGGGTGCAGTAACATTCTTGCTAATCACAAAACTTACCCTAATTTGCACGGCCCGCCTTGCACTTTCAGCTTCCTTGCCCCGGTCGTTTATACCAACGCCCATCAAATCGGTAACTTCAAGTTGGGCGGCCATTTTTATTTTCTCCTGAAGACGATCCTTCTCAACTACCAGCTGCTGATTTTTTGATTCAGACTGGGCAAATTCTTCCTTTACCTGTGTATTTTCGGCCATCAACAATTCATTTCGGCGATTGAGCGAATCGACCTGAATGATATAATTTTTCATGATCGTGCGCAACGTCGTTACCTCCTGACGGTATCTGGCGATTTCATCGTAGCTTACCTTTTTCACCTGTCCAACTTCGAGCAGTAAATCTTTCACTTTGGTTTGGGCAAACGATAATTCCGTCTGAAGGGTTTCGTTGTTGGTATGAATTGAATCGTAATTGGTCATCATCGAGTTCAGTTCGGTTTGAATCGAAACTTTCTCCTGATTCAATGCATTTAATATCTTCTTGTTTTCGCTGTGCTGAACAAAGAAAACCACTACCACTGCCAGCAATACAACCGACAGAAAGATAATGATCAGGTTATTTCTTCTCTCCTTATCGGTCTCACCAAGTGAAAAACCTTTTTTCTTTTTACCAAATTCATCCATCGTCACTGAGTTTTAGAATTCTTAAAACGCAGGCAAAAGTAACATTATTTTACGGCCTTTCAAGTGATAGAAATCCTCAAAACGATTTCAACTTCACCCCCAAATAAATTGAACGTGGTATGCCGGGACCATACACGTAGTTGCTGTCGCGGTTTTTTCCTGAATCAAAATCAGACTGGTAGGCATTGGTGATGTTTTTTACCCCGCCAAATATTTCCAATCCCGAATCGACCATTGGTAAATTGAAAGTGTATGAAATCTTTGTGTTCAGCTCGGTAAACGATGGAGAAGTGATGTACTCGTCGGTGAGCTGTTCGGGTGCACCCGCCAAATGGGCAACCAGCATTTTACCGGTGTAAACGCTGCTTACAGAAGCATTAAACTTCGCATTTGGCGTAAACGACAGCGTGAAATATCCGTATTCATTGGGCGAACGCAGGAAACGGCGCGTTGGCGCCAATCCTTTGATGTTTTCAACCGGATCGTCATACAAACTCGATTGAACCGTTATTCCGGCTTCCAACTGAACTTTGCGGTTGTAATTTCCGCGCAATTCGAGGGTTCCGCCGTTTACAGTTGCACCCGAACCGTTGCGTTTTTCGAATCGGCCGCCAAATTCATCGGATCCAATTGGCTGCAAATAAAACACATCTTTCAAATGGGTATAAAATCCTTCAAGGGTAAAGCCCAGTATAAACTTTTCAGTAGGCCGGTCGTAATTCACCGATCCGCTGAAACTGTTTGACCGTTCTTCTTTCAGCAAAGGATCGAGGGTAATGCGCGAAACGCCCCCTCCGGCAAAGGCAATGTGCATGTCCGTGTCGAACGATTGCGGGGCACGGAAACCGGTTCCCCAGGTAAGGCGAAACTGGGTATTGGTCAAATGTCGCGACAACAGCGAAAACCTCGGGCTGACAATTACCTTGTCAACCAGATTGTGTTTGTCGGCACGCACGCCTGCAAGAAATGTCAGTTTTGGCCTGACTTCCCAGTCGCTTTGGGCAAAAAAACCGAAGTTTTTGGTTTTCTGATCGATTTCGTAATTGTAGGCCGGAATGGTATCAAGCACATCGTCGAAAACAAATTCACTTCCAAAAGTTACCACATTTGTACCGCCAAGGAATTCCTGAAAACGGTGATTGATTTGCAGTCCGCCCTGCAATGTCATGTTTTCGGTTGTTCCGTAGGGAGGTTTGTTTACATGAATGTTCCTTCCTGCTTCGTCATCAGGAATGATACCTGTATAATGGTCGCGGTCGGTTTGCTGACCGGCAAAATAGGCAATGAAAGCGCTGTTATCTCCATTGAAGTTGAGCTGATAATCGACCCCACCCATAAAAACATTGTGCGTACGTTCTTCCGATTGTTGCGCCAGATAGGCCGGTTTCTCAGTTATTTCGCCGCCATACCGGTATTCGTTCAGGCTGCTGAAATTCACTTCCAGTTTCTGGTTGTAAGTAGGTTTATAAAACAGGTTTGCCCCGAATGAATTGTTGCGCAGTTCAGGA
>JAUYTA010000675.1 GCA_030695265.1 Bacteroidota bacterium | reverse complement strand
ATCTTGAAGACTATAATGAAGATTTAGAAGATTTCAGAAAAGCTATTGAAATTAACCCTAAAAATATAGATAGCTATAATAATAGTGGATCTGTCCGATGTAAATTAGAAGATTACAGAGGAGCCATAGTTGACTTCAATAAAGCAATAGAGATTGATCCTAAGAATACAGGAGCTTATTATGATAGTGGAGTTGCAAAATATGAGATAAGAGACTACCGGGGAGCAATAACAGACTTTACGAAGACAATAGAGATTGATCCTAAGAATGTAGCAGCCTTAATTCACAGAGGAATTATTAAAATTATTATAGGTCAAAAGGATAGCGGATGTTTAGATTTAAGCAAGGCTGGTGAATTAGGTAGCTCAGTTGCTTATGAGGCTATAAAGGAATACTGTCAATAAATTGTAGAGGAAATTCGGCATTCCCTCAAATTCTCACATTTTTCATTTGTTGCTATGCAATGTCAAGGCCCTTCGGGTTTTGTTGGGTAATTTTTGAGTTGTTGGCTTCAAAGAAGTTGGTCAACCAGCTCTGCCCTCTTATGCAACGAGGGGTAAATAGTCCTGAGTTTGCAACTCTCCAAATAAATTCATCAGTCATTATCTCTTTTACTTTGGGGCTTTGGGGTTCTCCTGTTTCCCGATTAGTTCGTCCAGATAATTAAATACCACTAAGATGCTGCCCGAAAGGTATCGCATTTTGCGATACCTAATTTGAGGTCACAATTTGTGACCTCAAGTTATTAAATTCATCTTCTCACAATTGAAACATAAAATCCTCATGGAAAGTATTCAGGTTTAAAGTGAGCGGGTGACTTGAAGTCACCCGCTCACTAAAATACACTATCCTCCCCAATTCTCCCGATCCAAACTCCTATATTGTATCGCTTCCGACAAATGGTGACTTTCAACGCGTTCACTATCTTCAAGGTCGGCAATGGTACGCGAAACTTTCAGGATACGGTCGTAGGCACGGGCTGACAAGCCGAGTTTTTCCATGGCATTTTTAAGCAAGCTGCTGCTGGCTTCATCCAGATCTACATATTGACGAATCATTTTCGACGACATTTGCGCGTTGCAAAAAACGCCATCGCTTTTGGTAAACCGGTGCGATTGAATTTCGCGGGCGCGAATTACCCGCAGGCGAATGTCAATACTGGGTTCGGTAACCGAATTCTCCGACAGCTTTTTAAACGGAACCGGAACAACTTCGAGATGAATGTCGATACGGTCGAGCAACGGACCTGAAATTTTATTCAGGTATTTGGCAACAATGCCCGGGCCGCAAACACATTCTTTGGTTGGATGGTTGTAATAGCCACACGGGCAGGGATTCATGGAAGTGACCAACATAAAAGAGGCAGGAAATTCGACCGAAAACTTGGCCCGCGAAATGGTAATCGTTCTGTCCTCCAGCGGTTGGCGCATCACTTCAAGCACTTGTCGCTTAAACTCGGGCAATTCGTCCAGAAAAAGTACGCCGTTGTGCGCCAAACTTATTTCACCGGGCTGTGGAAAAGCGCCGCCGCCGACCAAAGCGACATCAGAAATTGTATGGTGCGGCGAGCGGAACGGCCGTTGGGTCATGAGTGAAGTATTACGATCTATTTTGCCAACTACCGAATGTATCTTGGTTGTTTCCAATGCTTCGCGAAGGGAAAATGGAGGAAGAATAGTCGGAATTCGTTTGGCCAGCATGGTTTTGCCAGCTCCGGGGGGCCCGATCATTATTACATTGTGACCGCCCGCAGCTGCTATTTCCAAAGCTCGTTTCACATTTTCCTGGCCTTTGACATCGCTGAAATCGACATCACATTCGTTTACTTTTGTTAGAAATTCTTCGCGGGTATTAACAACGGTTTGTTCCAGAACTAATTCATCGTTAAAAAAGTCGATTACTTCGCGTAGGCTTTCAACACCATACACCTTTAAAGTATCCACCACGGCCGCTTCGCGTGCATTTTCCTTCGGAAGGATAAACCCTTCAAAACCTTCCTGCCGCGCTTTGATGGCAATTGACAAAGCTCCTTTCACAGGTTGCAGGTTTCCGTCGAGCGATAATTCGCCAACCATCAGAAAACGGGAAACCTTGTCGGATTTTATCTGCTCGTTTGCCGCCAGAATGCCTATAGCCAGAGGCAAATCGTAAGCCGAACCTTCTTTGCGTATGTCAGCCGGCGCCATGTTAATCACCACTTTTTTGTGCGGCCACTTGAATTTATTGAGGCGCATGGCTGACTCAATTCGTTGCTGACTTTCCTTTACCGCATTATCGGGTAAGCCAACCATATAAAATTTTATCCCCTGAGAAATTTCTGTTTCGATGGTAATGGTGGTTGCGTCGATACCATGAACGGCACTGGCAAAGGTTTTTATCAGCATGTAATAGTTTTTTTGGATTTATTGTTAGCTAAATGTACGAAGACTGTATCATCTGCACAATAGCTGATTCAATAAAAATTTGAATATCTTGCGATCCGTTTTAAAAGACTTTGTATGGTAACCAAATCCAGCCCGAAAGATAAGATTGAAAACGATATTAAGATTCCAGAGTTGCCACCTTTGAATAATCAGGCATCGAAACCTGTTTCCAAACCACAGGTCACAATTCAGGAAGTAACCAATAAAAAACAACTGCACCAGTTTATTCATCTTCCGGCAGAAATTCATAAAGACCATTCAAACTGGGTTCCCCCGATTTACATGGACGAACAGGAGTTTTTCAATCCGAAGAAAAATAAATCGTTTGAAGTGTGCGACACGATTTTGCTACTGGCATATAAAAAGGCAAAATTAGTTGGCCGGATTATGGGAATCATTCATCGGAAATACAATGCCGACCACAACGAAAAACATGCGCGATTCGCTTTTTTCGAAACATGGAATGACGCGGAAGTTGCTTCCGAACTGCTTCATTTCGTTGAAAACTGGGGCAGAGAAAAAGGAATGGAGAAGCTGATCGGTCCTCTCGCCTTTTCGGACAAAGATCCGCAAGGGTTCCTGATTGAGGGTTTTGATGAACCTGTTGTGATTGCTTCCAACTGCAATTTCCCCTATCAGGTTGATTTACTGGGACAAAATAACTATTCCAAAGAAATGGATCTGGTAGTCTATCAGATTAAAATCCCCAACCCAATTCCTGAATTTTACCTGAAGATTCAGGAACGTGCCATCCGGATGAACAAAAACATGCGTTTATTGGAATTTACTTCCCACCGAAAAGTCAAACCATACATTCATCCCGTACTTCACCTCCTGAACCGCACATTTACCGAGATTTTCGGATTTGTTCCTTTTTCGGATGCTGAGATGGATGATTTTGCCAACCGCTATCTGTTCCTGATCAATCCCCGGTTTATAAAGATTGTGGTAAATCAACAGAACGAAGTAGTCGCTTTTGTAATTGGCATGTCGCACATTGGCGATGGGATAAAAAAAGCAAAAGGATATCTGTTCCCTTTTGGTATTTTTCAAATTTTCCGGGCGGCCAGAAAATCAAAACAGCTAAACCTGTTGCTTGGCGGGGTTGATCCTGAATACCGGGGAAAAGGATTGGATGTAATGATGGGTGTCAGGATGCTGGAATCTGCCATTGCTCAGGGAAAAACTACACTTGATTCGCATCTTGAACTCGAAAGCAATACCGCCGTAAGAGCTGAAATGGAACGGATGGGTGGCAAGGTTTACAAACGCTTTCGGATATTTGGCAAAAACCTTACAGATCAACGTTCAGATTCCTTAGTTTCAGAGGCAACTTATCAAAAACCAGCTGATAGGAATGGTCAATCAGTTCTAAAATAAGTTTTTGACTGAGTGATCCATCCATCATAATCGTGTTCCAATGGGCTTTGTGCATGTGGTAGCCGGGTTGAATTGCCGGGTATATTTCGCGCAGTTCGATGGCACGTTGCGGGTCGCATTTCAGGTTCAGTGACCAGTCCCCATCAAGATTTGTAAGCGCGAACATTTTGCCCATAACTTTAAAAACCAGCGTTACCGCATCGAATGGAAATTCTTCGGTAACGCCCGGTTTTGAAATACAATATTCCCTGAATTCTTCAATGTTCATGACAAAAAATTAGTAGTCTTTATACTCCTGAATAAGCGCTAAAACCACCATCAACAGGAATAATTGCACCTGTAATAAAACTTGCTGCATCGGAACAAAGAAATTGAACCAGCCCGTTCAATTCGGTGATGTCGCCAAAACGACCCATCGGTGTTTTATCCATGATTTTTTTGCTTCGATCGGTATATGAACCATCAGGATTAATCAGCAAATCGCGGTTCTGATCGCCAATAAAAAAACCCGGTGCAATGGCATTTACCCGTAATCCTTCTCCGAATTTTTGTGCAAGCTCAGTTGCCAGCCATTGGGTGAAAATATTCATCCCGGTTTTGGCCACCGAGTAACCCGGAACACGGGTAATTGCAGAATAGGTTGCCATCGACGAAATGTTGATAATACTTCCTTTGCCACTTCGGGCCATCACTTCGCCAAAAACCAAACATGGGTAAACCGTTCCGTTTTGGTTGAGATCCAGTACTTTTTCCCATGCTTCAGTATTCATATCAAAAATAGTCTGGTCAGGACGGATGTTGGCTCCTGCAATGTTTCCTCCGGCGCAATTTACCAGGATATCAATGGTTCCCCATTTTTCGACGATTTGAGCACAGGCTTTTTTGAGTTCGCCCATTTCTACCACATTGCTAACCACAGCCATGGCTTCACCACCCAACAGAGCTATTTCTGCAGCACGGGCTTCAATACTATCAGGAGTGCGGCCAAGTACAACTACTTTTACACCTAAAAGAGCAAGGCTTTTGGCAATACTTCCGCCCAAAACTCCACCGCCACCGGTAACTACAGCGACTTTGCCAGTTAAATCACAATTTGAGGCCTCCCCCTTCCCCTCCGCAGGAGGGGTGGTTGTATTGTTGTCCTTTTGTGTGTTCATTTTTAAGAAAATTATATTACGCTATATTAATCAAATCCTTTGCGCCAAAAGCCTCTCCCTTTTGGGGAGAGGTTGGAGAGGGGCTTTTATCTTTTAATATTTCCAACGCCATAAGGGAATCGTTCCGGACGGCTCAACATTGAATTTGCTTCGTCATCGTTTTCAAAACGTTCAGTTCCGGGATTCCAGCGTAGCTTGCGGTTTAGTTTCATTGCAATGTGCGTAATCAGGCAAATGGAGCAGGCACGGTGACCAATTTCAGCAGGAGAAATAGGCTCTTTTTTAGTCTGAATACATTCCAGCCAGTTGCCATGCTGTTCGTCAATTTTGTACAAATGAATCTCGTTTTCCCCTATTACTGAAGTTAAAATTTTCGGATCACTGGCATCCAACGCTTTGCTGCTTTTAGCTTTCGAAACCGGATCGCTGGCCGAAGCCGTATAATCACCGCGCGAAACAAAAATCCAGCCTTCGGTTCCTTCATAACGAATGCCGTTAGGATAACCACCGCTTGTGTACATCGTTATTCCGTTGGCATATTCGGCTTTGGCCATAAAATCGCCATGAACATCCCACAAACCTGCTTTTGGAAATTCAGCAACTGACTGAATCGAAATCGGTCCGGTTAATTCGGTATCCATTCCCCAGGCAGCCGAATCGTAATGATGCTGCCCCCAACCGGTAATCATTCCGGCGCCAAATTGTTCGCGGCGTAACCAGCCCGGACGGTCGTAGCCTTTTTGCGGATGAACACCAATTTCGGTATAAGGAACGAATGGAGTTTCTCCCAGCCATGCGTCGTAGTTGAATCCTTTTGGTACAGGCATTTCAGCGGCTTCCGGACCAGCAGGATCGCCTGGCAAACCGACTTTTACCGTATGCAAACGGCCAATCCGTCCGTTGCGAACCAGTTCTGCAGCCACGCGGAATTGCGGTGACGAACGTTGTTGCGTTCCAACCTGAAGTATGATGCCTTTTTCCTTTACAATGTCGGCCATGATGCGGCCTTCAGCAACTGTTAGAGAAGTTGGTTTTTGTACATAAACATGTTTTCCGGCAAGTGCTGCTTCTATAACAGGCTGTGCATGCCAGTGGTCGGGAGTACTGATAACAACGGCATCAATGTCTTTATTCAGGAGCATTTCTTTGTAATCGTCGTACATTTTGGCATTGACGTAATTATCCTGACCAGTTTTCTTTTTGTAGAAATCATCCACTAATTTCTTTCCATCAAGCAAACGATTTTTATCCAGATCGCACACTGCCATCATTCGGGCAACTTCGTGCCGCATGGTTCCGGGCATATCGTGATCACGGGCAATACGTCCGCAACCAATTTGTCCGATGTTGATTTTATTGCTTGGAGCATTCTTTCCCATCACGCTCGATGGAATAATGGTTGGCAATATGATAGCGCCGGCAGTTCCGGCACTCACTCTTTTCAAAAAATTACGTCTTTCCATGGTGTAGATTTATTAGTTATGATTGGTTATTGCGCTGAATACTTTTTAAACTCGTCTGCAATCTTCGCTGTTTCGTTTGTTCCGGCGTGAACCAAAACACGGTATTTAAGTTTGATGGTTTCGCCTTTTTTC
>JAUYTA010000670.1 GCA_030695265.1 Bacteroidota bacterium | reverse complement strand
AAAACAACTGGCTGCAAGGCAAAATACTAAAAGATAAAATCAGAAATGCTACACAAATAGACTTTTGCATTTTAGTTTTCATAATAGGTTATTTTATTATTTGAGCAGCTCAATGTTTGTCTCCGTATTTTTAGCCTGAATGATTTTATCCAGCGGCCGGTCGAATTCAAGCTTTGCCACCAGAACGGTGTTGGCCAATCCGTTGGCAGACAAATTCCGTAAACGCAAATAAGGTTGCTGTGTGGCATGGTCGCTTGGGCATAAATTTACAGCGCAGTCAATTAATTTACCGGTATTTAATAAGGTAGCTTTTACCGGAAGTACATTGATGGGTTTAAGTTTGACGCCATTTCCAACCGGCACTTTGTTTAGGTGTATATACAATGTATTGTCACGTTTGGTGATTAGAACTCCTGAAGCACTTACCAATTCCGAATCAGTTTGTACCTGCTGATACGATTCGTCCACCGATTTTTTCCATTTTCCAATCCGTTTCAGTATATCTGCTGCTTCTGCCGGAATAATTCCTTCGCCTGTTGGACCAACATTCAGCAAATAATTTGCATCACGCGCCAGATAACGATCGATGCTGCTGATCAGGTGCCGGTCGGTGTAAAAATCTTCGTCTTTTTTGTATCCCCAGCTTTCCATGCCAACCGACTGGCATGCTTCCACCAATGTTGAAAAACCTTTTGCTTCGGCGGCCGCATTGTCGTAATCGCGTTCGGGAGTGCCGAAATCGCCATCGTCAAATCCCCGGTTGTTAATCACTGCTTTGGGTTGCAATTTTCGGATCATCGAATTTACCGAAGTGTCTTTGTGAACCGGCACATTCATATCCCACCAGAATCCGTGAATCTCGCCATAGTTGGTGCAAAGTTCGCGAACCTGTTCTTTCAGGAATACCATGTATTTATCCCAATCCGGCGAATCCTGCGGCTGTGGCGGAAGTTCGTGGTGCCGACCCTGATTTGGATAGTTGGGCTGGTTCCAGTCTGCGATCGAATAATACAGGCAAAGCGGTATTTTGCGTTTGTGGCAGGCATCTGCCATCATTCCGATCACATCCTTTTTATAAGGAGTGTTCATCGTATTAAACGCAGTCTGTTTGGTATCCCAAAGGCAAAATCCGTCGTGGTGTTTGGTGGTAAGCGTAATGTATTTCATCCCAGCTTCTTCCATAAGATCAAGCCATTGTTCAGGATTGAATTTTGTCGGGTTCCACTGAGCGGCCAGTTTCACATATTCGTCACGCGAAACCCTGCCGCGCCACTGATGCTGCTCGTGCCATCCCGGAATGGAATACAATCCCCAATGCACAAACATTCCGTAGCGATGGTCAAAAAACCAGTCGCGGCCATCGCCAAAACGTGGTATTGCAGTCGGTTTTTTATCCTGTTGAACCATTTTATTTGTTTCTACGGAAGCAGAATTAGCCTGAGCCCATTGTGCAAAAAATGGGGTGGCTGCAATTGCTGCGGCTGATTTCAAAAGATCCCGGCGTTTCATATTGCTATTATTATAGGTACTGATCCAATTTTCGTTTAGTGATTTCGCCCACTACTGCTTTGATGTCTTCAGCACGGTCGCGTTTGCAAACCAGAATGGTATCACCTTCCTGAACAACAATTACATCGTCCAGTCCAACTACTGCAACCAGACTGTTCGGCGCATATACATAAGAATTTTTGCTGTCGAGAAAAACCACTTCGCCAACCTGTGCATTCTGGTTTTCATCTTTTTTGTCGTATTTGTAAACTTCTTCCCAGCTCCCCAAATCGTTCCAGACAAAGTCGCCCTGTACCAGAAATACATTCGATGCTTTTTCCAGAATTCCGTAGTCGATTGAAATGGATTTTACCTCATTGTAAATCCGATCAACCGCTTCTTCGTAGGTATCGGTGCCGATGTGTTCCTTTATTCGCGTCAAATCGGCATACAATTCAGGAGCATATTTTTGAACCGATTCAAGAA
>JAUYTA010000668.1 GCA_030695265.1 Bacteroidota bacterium | reverse complement strand
TTTGTTCGGATGTCGAAAAAATCTCCGGAACAAACTGCCGCTGAAATTGGCGATTATCTTCAGAAAAATGTACCCGAAGTTGACTCATACAATGTTGTTAAAGGTTTTCTTAACCTTGTAATTACCTCCGATTACTGGGTGTCTGTTCTGAATTCAGTAAGCACAACTGCTAATTATGGAATTACCGAAGCCACCGATTCGTCCAAACTGGTAATGGTGGAATATTCGTCGCCCAACACCAACAAACCTTTGCATTTGGGGCATATCCGCAACAACCTGCTTGGGTTTTCACTCGGCGAAATTCTGAAAGCAAACGGCAATAAAGTGGTAAAGACCAACATTGTGAACGATCGCGGAATTCATATCTGCAAGTCGATGTATGCATGGAAAATGTGGGGCAACGGACAAACTCCCGAAAATACCGGCATCAAAGGCGATCATCTGGTAGGCAAGTACTACGTGAAATTCGATCAGGAATATAAACAGGAAATCGCAGCTTTAGTAGAACAAGGCGAAACAAAAGAAAGCGCCGAACAAAATGCACCGTCGATGCAGGGAGCACGCGAAATGTTGCTGAAATGGGAAGCCAAGGATCCGGAAACCATCCAACTTTGGGAAACCATGAACAGCTGGGTTTATGCCGGATTCGATGTTACTTACAAAGAACTGGGCGTTGATTTCGACAAAATATACTACGAATCGGAAACCTACCTGTACGGAAAAGATGAAGTTTTACGCGGGCTAACCGAGGGCGTTTTTTACCAGAAAGAAGATTCTTCGATTTGGGTTGACCTGACAGCGGAAGGACTTGATCAGAAAATATTGCTCCGCAGCGATGGTACCTCTGTTTACATGACCCAGGACATCGGAACTGCCAAAGAACGTTACCAGGATTACCCGATCGATAAAATGATTTATGTGGTTGGAAACGAGCAGAATTACCATTTCCAGGTATTGTCCATCCTGCTCGACAAACTGGGTTTCGAATTCGGAAAAGGACTGCATCATTTCTCCTACGGAATGGTCGAACTTCCGCAGGGAAAAATGAAATCGCGCGAAGGAACGGTGGTTGATGCCGACGATTTGGTGGCCGGAATGATCGAAGTTTCAAAGAAAACTTCCGAAGAACTGGGTAAACTGGAAGGTTACACGCCCGAACAGGCTGCCGAAACCTACCGGATGATCGCTTTGGGAGCGCTAAAATATTTTATCCTGAAGGTCGATCCAAAGAAAAACATGCTCTTTAATCCTGAAGAATCCATTGATTTTAATGGCAATACCGGTCCGTTTATTCAATATACCTACGCACGTATCCGGTCAATTTTGCGCAAAGCTGCCGACCGTAAAATAGAAATGAACCGCACTGTTGCAATGCATACAGAACCCGGAATTAAAGAACTGCAATTAATTAAATTGGTTTCGCAATTCCCGGTAGCGGTGAAAGAATCAGGCGAAAGTTACAGTCCTGCCCTGATTGCCAACTATGTATATGAACTGGTAAAGGAATTTAACCAGTTTTACCACGAAGCCCCCATTCTGATCGAAGAAAACGAAGAAATACGAAACCTTCGCCTTGTAATTGCTGAAAACGTTGGCAAAGTAATCAAAACAGGAATGAAACTGCTGGGGATTGATGTGCCTGAAAGAATGTAGAAATTAGTTTGAAGTCCGGAGACGGAAGTCAGAAGATAAAAGCCATGAAAATCATTGCTGATCTTCAGGGCTTTTGCATTTACTTCCCCTTTCCCTTTAATATCTCCTGAAATCTGTACATTTCATCACGCAAACGGGCAGCTTCGTAAAAGTCGAGTTCTTTGGCGGCAGATTCCATATCTTTTTTGAGTTTAGCAATCGCTTTTTCCAAAGCTGGTGCGCTCATGTATTGTACAACCGGATCGGCTGCCAGATTGGTAGGTTCGTCGCCACTGTATCCTTTTACCTTCACTTTCATACCAACACTTGCATAGCCAACTATTTCGCGGGCAGCCTTAATGATTTGGGTTGGAGTAATGTCGTTTTCGATGTTGTATTTCAGCTGTTTCTCGCGCCGGCGATTGGTAGAGTCGATGGTTCGCTGCATGGAATTGGTTATTTTATCGGCATACATAATCACCATTCCATTCAGGTTTCGGGCAGCACGTCCGGCAGTTTGAGTAAGTGAACGCTCCGAACGAAGGAATCCTTCCTTATCAGCATCTAAAATGGCAACCAGCGAAACTTCGGGCAAATCCAATCCTTCGCGCAACAAATTGATCCCAACCAACACGTCAAATTCACCTTTGCGCAGATCTTCCAAAATCTGAATACGGTCGAGGGTTTCAACATCAGAATGAATGTACCGTGTTTTTACGCCCATGTTTGCCAGATAGCTGCTCAGCTCTTCTGCCATTCGTTTGGTCAGTGTGGTTACCAGAATCCGCTCATTACGTTCGATTCGTAAATGAATTTCGTGCATCAGGTTATCAATCTGGTTGATACTTGGACGAACATCAATAATCGGATCGAGCAAACCAGTTGGACGTATAACTTGTTCCACAACGATCCCCTCAGATTTTGCCAGTTCGTAATCAGCAGGTGTGGCGCTTACAAAAACGGTTTGGTCCACTACACTTTCAAATTCATCGAAAGTCAGCGGACGGTTGTCGATGGCAGCCGGAAGCCGCCATCCGTATTCAACCAGGTTGATTTTACGCGAACGGTCGCCACCGAACATGGCCTTGATTTGGGGTAATGTAACGTGACTTTCATCAATGATGGTCACAAAATCGTCAGGAAAATAATCGAGCAGGCAGAAAGGCCGAGAGCCCGCTACCCTACCGTCGAAGTAACGGGAATAGTTTTCAACCCCCGGACAATAGCCCAGTTCACGCATCATTTCAAGATCGTATTCTACACGCTCCAAAATCCGTTTGGCTTCCAGCGGTTTGCCAATTTCCTTGAAAAAATCAACCTGTTTGACCAAATCATCCTGAATTTGCCGAATGGCCAGTTGCATTCGTTCCTTCGTGGTCACAAACATATTGGCCGGATAAATCACCGCCAAATCCAACGATTCAATGGTTCCACCGCCAACCGGATCGAAAGAATAAATTTCTTCAATATCATCGCCCCAGAAAACAATCCGGAAAGCAATATCGGCATACGCCGGAAAAACATCCACCGAATCGCCTTTTACCCTGAAATTTCCACGATTGAATTCCACTTCGTTGCGCGAATAAAGTGCATCCACCAACTTCCGGAGAAATACATTGCGACTGATGGTTTCTCCTTTTGAAACTTTGGTCACATTGGCATGAAAATCAGCAGGATTACCAATTCCGTACAAACACGAAACCGACGAAACCACAATCACATCGCGCCTTCCGGAGAGCAATGAGGAAGTTGTGCTTAAACGCAATTTCTCTATGTCTTTGTTGATCGAAAGATCTTTTTCGATGTAAGTATTTGTCGTAGGGAGGTAGGCTTCAGGCTGATAATAATCGTAATAGGAAACAAAATATTCGACGGCATTTTCAGGAAAAAACTGCTTCATTTCGCTGTACAACTGGGCCGCCAGCGTTTTATTGTGACTTAAAATAAGCGCCGGACGTTGCACCTGTTCAATCACATTGGCCATGGTAAATGTTTTTCCCGACCCGGTAACACCGAGCAGGGTTTGAAACGTTGTACCATTGTGCAAACCATCGGTCAATTGCCTAATGGCTTCAGGCTGATCGCCGGTGGGCTGATATTCAGAAACAATTTTGAAAGCGTTCACTTCTATTTTGGAGTATTATTTTTTAAGCTATTTATCTTTTAAACTTTCCAGCTTATTTGGACTTTGGCGACAATCGAAAATCGTATTTACTTTGATAAGGTTATCATTAAAGCGATATATGATTTTGTAGTTTTTCTCAACAAGATAGCGATATTCAAAAGCTCGGGCAGATAACAACGGTTCCTTAACTCCCAATAAAGGATTAGATTCAAGAATCTGTGCTTTTTGTATGATTGATTTAACCAAATTACGGGCAATACCAGGACTGGCTTTAGCTTTATGGTAATCAAATATTTCTTCAAGGTCAGCAAGTGCCGAATCCGACCAAAGTATTTTTATTTCCATGTCTCTATGCTTTTAAGAAGGTCTTTGGTTTCGCTAAATCTCCCCTTCTTAAAATCATCTTCTGACTGGTCGATCCTTTTATTTAACTCATCCATTGTAAGTGGATCAAGTCCTTTGGAAATCTTTTTCTTTCTTTCTGAACCTAACAGTTTTTCAAGTTTATCGATAATTTCATCGTCGGCAATACGAAGAAATTCCTGAACAAATCTTAGTTTTCGATCTACTGTTGTCATGATATTTTTTTTCAAAGATAACGAATTACTCAATCTCCCAACCTCACTTTTCTTCTCCTTCTATCTCACAATCATCCTAAAATACACAGGAAAATGATCGCTGACACCGCCAACATATTTATTTCCAACATAAGAGCGATTGGGAGTTTTGTCACCGTTTTTGTTGGTAAAAAGCATCCAGTCACTTTTGTAAATATGACCTTTGGCATTTTCAACTTTCATCTTTTTACCCGAAATCATTTCTCCTGAAACAATCAGGTGGTCAAGCATGTTCCATCCGCCATTGTAAAAATAGGTTCCCTGACCTGCATGATCATCGGGTATCATTAAATTCACCAGTTTTGCTCCTGAATTGGGTGATGCAGCGCCAAGAACCTCCGACAAACTTTTATTACCGGTTTCATCGTTCATGTCGCCCATGATGATGATGCGGGCTTTCGGATCAACTTTCATCAGCAAATCAACCCGTTGTTTCAGCACCGAAGCTGCCAAAACCCGTTTGGGTTCGGTTTTGTCTTCACCCCCAATTCGCGATGGCCAGTGGTTCACAAAAATATGTACCGTTTCATTTTTGATTTTTCCAACTACATGCAAGATATCGCGGGTTTTAAACTGCGGATCGTCAGGAAAAATAACCGGCAAAGTTTCGTGCATGATTTCAGTAAAAGCATCAGTGCGATAAATCAAAGCCACATCAATTCCCCGGTAATCGGGACTATCTTCGTGAATGATGACGTATTTATGGTCTTTAAACGCAGTCGTCCTGATTAAATCTTCAAGTACGGTTCGGTTCTCAACTTCAATCAAACCAACTATTTCAGGCATTTCAAGCGGATTAACTTCTGAAATTACTTTTGCCAGATCGTTGAGTTTTTTCTGGTACCGCTCGTTGTTCCACAATTTTTCACTTTCCGGAAGAAACTCTTCATCGGGAACTTTCGGATCATCCACTGTATCAAACAGATTTTCCACATTGTATGAAACAACAGTGTATTCATTCCGGAGATTATTTTTCTGCGCAGAACAAGAGTCCGAAACCCATGCAACAACAACCAGTAACCAAATAATCTTTCGCATAACTTAATTTCCTATCGTAACTTCGTAATATTTTGTAACGTCAACAACCATCATTCCGGCAGTATTTGCAGCCTGAATACCCAAAACGCCATCTTCAAAAACTTCACAATCTTCAGGATTTACGCCCATCAATTCTGCACATTTAACAAATGTTTCGGGATGTGGTTTAAAATTCGAAACATCTTCGCTGGTCACCAAAATATCGAAATAATCCTGCAAGCCAATAATTCCAAGGGTTTTCAGCGATAATCGCCTTGAACCGCCTGTTCCGACCGCCATCGGTAATTTCCCATGGTATTCGCGTACCAAATTGGTTATGATTTTTATTTCAGGAGTGAGATGCATGTTTTTTTCAAACTCGACTTCCTTGATATCGCCCAATTCCTTTGGGTCGATATTTTTTTTAAAAAGCTGGTTGAGTTTTTCTACTGTTGGATACAGTGGAATTCCGGCAAGCTGCGAAAATA